>NZ_JALKAT010000009.1:0-133686 GCF_023015685.1 Isoptericola sp. S6320L | reverse complement strand
GGCCGCCCAGGGCGGCCACCGCGAGGTCCGGGTGGTCGGCGAAGAGCCCGTCCAGGCCGGCGTCGAGGAACACCCGGATCTCACCCGCGAGGTCGCCGTGCTCGGCCGGGTCGCCGGAGGACCGGAACCCGGTGGGCAGGAACGTGTTCTCCGCGCGGAACGTCCAGGCGTGCACCTCGAGACCGGCACGGTGGGCGTCACGGATCACCGACGTCGGCTCGCCGAGCGTGCCGTCCGCCTCGCGCGGGATCAGCACGTCCTTGGCCGCGCCGATCCCGTCCGCGTACCCGGCGACCTGCCGCAGGCCGCGCCGGGTGACGAGGTCGGCGTACGTCGTCGACTCCCCGGCGGCGACCAGGTCGTACGGCGCGCCGCTCGCCGAGACGAGCTGCGCGATGCGTACGTCGGTCATCTCGTCGAGGTCGCGCAGGTTGCCGGTCTCGAACGACTGCAGGATCACCGGGTCGCGCCGCGAGTCGAGGCCGTTGGCCTCCAGCTCCGCGACCAGCGGCTCCTCGAGCGACAGGCCGACCGAGTCGAAGTACGTCGGGTGCTTGGTCTCGGGGTAGACGCCGACCTGGCGGCCGTCGCAGGTCTCGGAGCGGCGGGCGAGGTCGAGCACCTCGTCGAGGGTCGGCACCTGGTAGAGCCCGTCGAACGCGGCGCTGCCCGGACGCAGCTCGCCGAGGCGCTCCTGCGCGCGCAGGGTGCGCAGCTCCGCCAGCGTGAAGTCCTCGGTGAACCAGCCCGTGACCTCCCGGCCGTCGATGGTCTTGGTGGTGCGCCGGTCGGCGAACTCCGGGTGGTCCGCCACGTCGGTGGTGCCACCGATCTCGTTCTCGTGGCGCGCCACGAGCACCCCGTCCTTCGTCGCCACCACGTCCGGCTCGATGTAGTCGGCGCACTGCAGGATCGCCTGCTCGTAGGCCGCGAGGGTGTGCTCGGGCCGGTACCCGGACGCGCCGCGGTGCCCGACGACGGTGACGCCGTCGTCCCGCGTGCGCTGGCGCTCCAGGTCGACGACGACCATCTCGGTGTCGTCCGGCGTGCCGGGGACGCGGGCGTCGTTGCCGGGGTAGTTGTTGTCGTTGCCGATCAGGATCCGGCCGTCGCGCAGGCGCAGGACCGTCTCGAAGGACTGCACCGGCAGGGCGAACGTCTCGCCGAGGCCGTAGCCCTCGCCGGCGTCGATGGCCCGCGGGTTGTCGATCTTCAGCGCGTCGAGCACCAGCTTCTTGGCCACGAAGCCCTCGTCGTCGGTGCGGCGCAGGTCCACCTCGTAGACGCGCTTGGTCACCGACGCGGCACCGTCGAAGTTGTCCCGTTCGACGAACCAGAACCGGCACTTGCCCACGGTGAACGAGTCGCCGATCACGTTGCCCGGCAGGTCGGTCTGGTAGTCCCAGGTGCGGCCGGTGTACTCGCCGGAGCGGGTGTCGATCTCGTAGACCACGCGGCGCCGCTCGTCGTCGGTGCCGACCAGGGCGTTCTCGATCACCGGGTACAGGTAGCGTCCGTTCGGCGAAGCGCTCATCGCCTCGAAGCCGCTGCTGGCCCGCACGCCGGGCGCCTCGCCGTCGGCCAGGTACGGGTTCTGCGGGGACTTCAGGCCGCCCGGCAGCGGGATCGGCTCCTCGAGGAGCGTGCCGCTGGCGTCGAAGTGCAGGACGAACGGCCCGAACTCCTCACCGACCCAGAACGAACCGTCCTGGGCGCGGACCACGGACTCGATGTCGAAGTCCGCCCCGGTGAGCAGGCGCTCGGTGGTGCCGGAGCGCACGATCGGGAAGTCCAGCACACCGTTCGCGTCGTTGTAGTCGATGCGGTCCAGGATCTCGATGTCGCCGGAGCCGGAGTGCCGCGCACCGGTGTCCCAGTCGGGCTCGACCAGATAGCTGCGCAGCAGGAAGTCGGCGCTGTTGCCCTGCGTGCCGAACCCGTTGTCCGGCTGGGCCCAGAAGGTGCCGTCGCCGTTGTCGACCATGGCGGAGAACCCGGGGATCACCTGGCCGTCCCAGGGTCCCTGGCGGCCGTTCGCGGGTGAGGCGTCGGCGCCCGACGGCGGCCCGTCGGCGAGGAAGTCGGCGCTGAGCGTGGCGCGTCCCTCCAGCACGGGCACCTCGTGGTGGTGGTGCCGCCCGGGACCGGGGCGGTCGCCGGCGGTGGCCGTGGCAGCGGTGGCCGTCAGGGCGGTGAGGAGGACCGTCGCGGCGGTGCCTGCCGCGACGGTACGGACGAAGGGTGCGGACCTCGCTGTTCTGCGCATGGCCCCATACCACTGAGCCTGGGCGTCGCCCGACCCAACCCTGGGTGAAGCCTGGTGGGCGACCGGGTGAAGTGCGACTACGTGAGCTGCACCCAGCCGCCGCGCCGGAACGCGGGCGTGGCGATGGCCAGCACGCCGATGGCGCAGACCCAGGCCCCCAGCATCACGGCCGTCATGGCGACGGCGTCGCCCCCGAGCGCCCCGGCGAGCGGGGAGACGACGCCGGCCACGCCGGACTGCACGGCGCCGATGACGGCGGCGGCGGTGCCGGCCCGCTCCCCGTGCCGCGACAGGGCGATGGCCGAGGCGTTGGCCGGGATAAGGCCGGTGAACGCGACGGTGACCCAGAGCGCCGCGAGCAGGCCGATCAGCCCGCCGGCACCGGTGAGCGCCACCACGAGGAGCGCCACCGCGGCGACGCCCTGCAGCACGAGCGACGTGCGCAGGATGCGGATCGGGGCCACCCGGCGCACCAGGCTCGCGTTGATCTGCGCCGAGCCGACCAGGCCCACGCCGTTGAGGGCGAACAGCAGGGAGAACTGCGCGTGGCTGAGCCCGTAGACCTCCTGGAACACGAACGGCGAGGTGACGACGTAGCTCATGAGCACGGCCATGCCGAGGCCGGGCAGCAGGGCGAGCGCCATGAAGTGCCGGTCCCGCAGCAGGTGGCGGTACCCGCCGACGACGGTCCGGGCACCGCCGACGCGCCGGCGAGACACCGGGTGGGTCTCGGGCAGGTACCGCCACACGACGAAGCCCATGGTGACGCCGATGATCGCGAGCACCCCGAAGACCCAGCGCCAGGAGGCGACGCTCGCGACGAGCGAGCCGAACGTCGGTGCCAGCAGCGGCGCGATGCCGATGATGAGCATGAGCCGCGACAGGATGCGGGCGGCCTCGGAGCCGACGAACCGGTCGCGCACGATGGCCATGGCGGCCACGCCGCAGGCGGCGTTGAAGAAGCCCTGCAGCAGCCGCAGCCCGACCAGCACCGTGATGTTCGGCGCGAACGCGCACAGCAGCGAGGTGACGACGTGCATCGCCAGTCCCCACATGAGCGGGCGCCGCCGGCCGTACCGGTCGGACAGGGGGCCGATGACGAGCTGGCCGGCCGCACCGCCGACGAGCATGATCGACACCGACAGCGCGGCGAACGAGGCGCTCGTGCCGAGGTCGGCGGCCACCTCCGGCAGCGACGGCAGATACATGTCGACCGTGAAGGCCGGGACCGCCGCGAGCGACCCGAGCATGACGACCCAGCGGAACGACGAGCGGGCGCGCGGCGGCGCGGTCGGGTTGTCGGGCATGGCCGCCATCGTATCGAAACGATTTGAGAAGGGCGATGGAAATCCCGGTGAGCCCGCTCACCACCGGCACCACCGGCGGCTGTCGGTGCCGTGCGCGACGATGGTCACATGTGCGGCAGGTATGCCTCGTTCACCGACTCCCAGGCCCTGGCGGACGACCTCGCGATCGCCGAGATCGCCGAGGACGCCCGCGTGCTCGGCCCGCGCTGGAACGTCGCGCCGACGGACGACGTCCGGATCGTCGTCGAGCGCCCACGCCGCGAACGCCTGGCGGACGGCAGCACGACGGCGGGCGAGATCACCCGGTCCCTGCAGGCGGCGCGGTGGGGACTCGTCCCGTCGTGGGCGAAGGACCCGGGCGTCGGTGCCCGCATGATCAACGCCCGCTCGGAGACCCTCCTCGACAAGCCGGCGTTCGCCAAGCCGCTGGGCGTGCGTCGCTGCCTCGTGCCGGCGGACGGCTACTACGAGTGGCGCAGGCTCGACCTGCCGACCGCCACCAAGAAGGTGCCGAAGCAGGCCTACTGGATCCACCCGGCCGACGACGGGGTCGTGGCGTTCGCCGGGCTCTACGAGTTCTGGCGCGACCGCAGCCGCGCCGACGACGACCCGGACCGCTGGCTGGTCTCGACCACGATCGTCACCCGGGCTGCCGCCGGTGAGCTGGCACGCATCCACGACCGTACTCCCGCGATCCTCCCTCGGTCCGCCTGGGACGCCTGGCTCGACCCGGCCGTCGGTGCCGAGGAGGCGTACGGCCTGCTGGACGCGACGGAAGCACCGTTGGCCGTCCGTCCGATCTCGTCCCGCGTCGGCAACGTCCGCAACGACGACCCCGGTCTCATCGAGCCGGACCCCGCACCGCTCGACCCCGACGTCGTCCGCGTCGGTTGAGCACGGGTCAGCTGGCGCCGACCGGACGGCCCGACCCGCCTTCCCCGTCCGCCTCGAGGACGAAGAAGAGGAAGCTCAGGAACGCGGTCCGTTCGCCCGTCGCGATGCGCGGCGGGAGGAGCTCGGGCGGCGTCGTGGGCGACGGAGCCGGCTCGCTGACCACGCGGATGCGGAACCCCGCCGCGGTGAACGCGTCGGTCATCGCGTGCAGGGGGCGGTGCCAGAACGGGACGGTGACCGGCTCGCCGGCGAACGCGAAGTCCTCCGTGTACGGCCGCGTGGCGAAGTAGTCCTCGGTCGGGTGGTGGAAGGCCCGGACCGACGGATGGTTGACCGAGCAGATCAGCCGGCCACCCGGCCTCAGGACCCGGCGGATCTCGGCCAGGGGTCCGCCCCAGTCCTCGAGGTAGTGCAGCACGAGCGAGGCGACGACGTCGTCGAACGCCGCATCCGCGAACGGCAGGGGCGCCGCGAGGTCGGCGACGTGCAGCGGGACGTCGTCGCCCAGTTGTCGGCGAGCGATCTCGACCATGGCCGGGCTGCCGTCCAGGCCGGTCATCATCCCGCCCCGGGCACGCAGCTCCGCCGTCAGCGGGCCGGCGCCGCACCCGACGTCGAGGACCCGCCGGCCCCGCACGTCACCGGCAAGGGCGATCATCGCCGGGCGCTCGTAGTGCGCGTTGAGCAGGCTCGACGCGTTCTCCCTGGCATAGCTGTCCGCGTAGTCGTCGTACAGGTCGGCCTGCATCGGTTCTCCTCATCGGCGCCGTCGGTGTGCGGAACGCTACCGGCCCACCCCGCGGGACGGGCCGGCGGCAGGTGTGCGCAAAGCGCTACGATTGCGCACATGACCACGATCGCCAGCCGCGACCTGCGGAACCACACCTCCGAGATCCTGCGACGGGTCGCCGGCGGTGATCACCTAACGGTCACGCAGCACGGCACCCCGGTCGCGGAGATCGGACCCGTGAGGTCGACCCGTCCGCGCTCGCTCCGGCGTGCCGAGCTCCTGGAGCTCCTCGGCACGGTCCAGGCCGATCCGGACCTGCGCAGCGAGCTGGCCGAGCTGGCAGGAGACACGACCGACGACCTCGGTCCGATCCGGTGACCGCCGCCGAGGCGCAAGGGCTGCTCGACACGAGCGTCTTCATCGCTTCCGAGTCCGGTCGTCGACTCGACGGCACCGCACTGCCGGAGGAGTCGTTCGTCTCGGTGATCACGCGGGCGGAGCTCCAGGCCGGTGTCCTGGTGGCCAAGGACTCCGAGACCCGCGCTCGCAGACTGACCACCCTGGACGCGATCTCGCCGCTCGCGCTGCTGCCGGTCGACGCAGCCGCTGCGTCGCACTGGGCTCGCCTGCGCGTCAGGCTCGCCGAGTCGGGACGCCGGGTCAACGTCAACGACCTCTGGATCGCCTCGATCGCCCTGGCCAACGACCTACCCGTCGTCACCCAGGACGACGACTTCTCGCCGCTGGCCGAGCTGGACGCGCTGCGAGTCGTCCGCGTCTGAACGCGGCCGTCGCTCCGCCCGGTCGGCTCCACGCCAGGGCGCCGGCGCTCTACGCTGACCGCCATGAGCCACGTGACCTGCACCGTGACCGACGGCGTCGCGGACGTCCGCCTCGACCGCCCGGACAAGCTCAACGCGCTGTCGCTGGCCATGGTGCACGGCCTCGGGGCCACCGCCCGCCGCCTGCGTCGCGACCCGACGCTGCGCGCCGTCGTCCTCTCCGGCGCCGGGCGGGCCTTCTGCGCCGGGATGGACCTCGGCTCTGCCGCGCGGGACCCGCGCGGGACCGCCCGCGCGTTCGTGCCGACGTGGCGCGGCACCAACCCGCTGCAGGAGGCCTGCTGGGCCTGGCGTCGCCTGCCCGTCCCCGTCGTCGCGGCGACGCACGGCGCCGTGCTCGGGGCGGGACTGCAGCTCGCGCTCGCCGCGGACCTGCGCGTCACCGCGCCCGACGCGCGCTGGTGCGTCATGGAGACCGCCCGCGGACTGGTACCGGACATGACCGGGGTCCGGTCGCTCGTCCAGCTCGTCGGGATCGAGACCGCCAAGCGGCTCACCTTCACCGCTGACGAGGTCAGCGGCACCGACGCGGTCGCGCTAGGGCTCGCCGGCACGGCGTCGGACACCCCGTACGACGACGCGCACCACCTCGCGGCCCGGCTCGCCGAGCGGCGGCCCGAGGCGCTCGCGGCGGCGAAGCGGCTGTTCGACCGCCGGTGGTCGGCGGGTGACCGGCGTACCTTCGCCGCCGAACGGCGCGCGCAGCTCCGGCTGCTGCCGGGCGCGCTGGGAGCGCTGAAGGGCATGCAGGGCGGCAGAGGCCCGCGGTCGGGCAGGACAGACGTCCCCCCGGCGGGTCAGGACGCCGTGTAGGCGCGGTGCAGGCGCACCGGGGTGATCTCGCCGATCCCCTGGACCTCCTGCGGTGCCTGCGCCGTGAGCGCGTACCGCGACGAGGACGCCAGCAGCGCCGCCGTGGGCGGGTCCACCAGCACGCTGGCCGGCTCGGCCAGCTCGGTGATGCGCGAGGCGAGGTTGACGTCGGGGCCGAACACGTCGCCGAATCGCGACAGCACCCGGCCCCACACGAACCCGACCCGCACGGGGATCTCCTGCTCCGTGGCGTGCGGCGCCGCGAGGCCGAGGGCGCACTCCGCGCCGGTCGTGACGTCGTCGGCCACGAACAGCACGGCATCGCCGATCGTCTTGACGACCCGGCCGCCCGCCTCGGTGATGACGTCGCGGGCCCGGGCCTCGAACTGCTGGACGAACTCCGAGAGCTCCTGCGAGCCGAGGCCGGCGGTGCGCTTGGTGAACGACACGATGTCGGCGAACCCGACCGCACGCCGCAGGGGCAGCTCGTCCGGCACGGGGCGCGCGCCCTGCGAGCCGCCGAACTCCGTGGCGAACCGGCCCATGAGCGCCGCGAGCTGCCGCCGCCAGGCGTGCTCCAGCTGGCGAGCCAGGATGTCGGCGAACCGGGGGACGCGCTCGAGCGCCGCGAGCCGGGCGCTCACGTCGTCCAGCTCGAACCGGCGGCCGATGTGCTCCACGAGCGCCTCGACCTGCCACAGCGCCAGCCGGTCGGCCGTGTGCCCCAGCGAGCGGACGAGCGTCATCTGCGCCTGCTCGTCGAGCTGGCCCTCGTCGATGAGCGCGCCGATCTCCCGCAGGGACTCCATGTCCGCGTCCGTGAACCGCGCCTCGTCCCCGCGCGTGACCGGCAGCCCGAGCCAGCGCCAGTACGACTCGACGAACTCTCGCGACAGGCCCGTGCCGTCCACGAGGTCGTCGAGGGTGTAGGTGCGCGGGCCGCCGAGGATCGCCTCGTCGACCCGTCCGGCGGCGTCGTCGACCGCCGGGGCGCTCTGGTGGGGGGTGTCGCTGGTCACGGGGCCACTGTAGCCAGCGTCACCTGGGCGCTCCCTGGACGTCCGGCGACGGGTGCGCCCGCAGGTGGTGCACGTCGCCCGCGGTGACCACCCGTTCGCCGCCGGGCGTCGCCAGGACGAGCGCGCCGTCGTCGGCCACCCGGTCCGCGGTGCCCACGACGACGTCGTCGCCGCCCGCGAGCTCGGCCCGCACCCGCGTGCCCAGCGTGGCCGACGCCGCGGCGTACTCCTGGGCGAGACCCGCAGCGGCCGCGTCGCCCGCGGCCGCTTCCAGGCGTCCGACGGCGGCGGTCAGCTCGTGCACCAGTCCCACCAGCAGCGCGGTGCGGTCGGCGGCGGCGCCGGCGAGGGCGAGGGACGTGGCCGTCGGCACCGGCAGCTCGTCGGCCCGCTGCGAGACGTTCGTGCCGATGCCCACGACGACGGCGGGCGGCTCGGTCGGGGCGCCGCCGTCGGGCACGACCTCCGCGAGGACCCCGGCGACCTTGCGGTGCGCGCCCAGCCCCTCGACGGGCGTGGCCGCCGGCAGCAGGACGTCGTTGGGCCACTTGAGCCGCGCGTCGCAGCCGAGCACGGCCAACGTCCTCACGACGGCCAGCCCGGCGACGAGCGGTACCCAGCCGAACGCCGTGCGCGGGATCTGCGGGCGCAGCAGGAACGACACCGTCAGCGCCGCGCGGGCCGGGGTCTGCCACGTCCGGCCGGCCCGGCCCCGGCCCGCCGTCTGGTGCTCGGCCGCCAGGGCCGCGGGCGACCGGGCCGAGCCTGCCCGGACGCGGTCGGCCAGGTCGGAGCTGGTGGAGGTGGTGGCCTCCACGACGTCGAGCCGCGCCAACGGGCCGGCGGGGCGGCAGAGGGTGCGGCGCAGGGACTCGACGTCGAGCGGTTCACGGTTCACCGGTCCATCGTCCCGGCTGTCGAGGGTCCACGCCACGGCGCGCCCGTTGTGCGGTCCCCACAAAGATCGTCGGGGCGCCAAGGCCTGTCGCGCATCGATTCGTCGCTTCCCACCATCTAGGGTCGCTTGCGTGAACACCACTGCCGCCAAGCTCGCCGAGCTCGAGCGCCGCCGCGCCGCCGCGATCACGGAGCCCGAGGAGACCGCCCGGACCAAGCAGCACGCACGCGGCAAGAAGACCGCCCGCGAGCGCATCGACGCGCTGCTCGACGAGGGCAGCTTCACCGAGCTGGACGCCCTGGCCACCCACCGCAGCCGCAACTTCGGCATGGACGCCAAGCGGCTGCCGGGCGACGGCGTCGTCGTCGGCCACGGCACCATCGACGGACGCCAGGTGTGCGTGTTCTCCCAGGACTTCACCGTGTTCGGCGGCTCGCTGGGCGAGGTGCACGGCGAGAAGATCGCCAAGGTGCAGGACCTGGCGCTGCGCACGGGCGTGCCGATCATCGGCATCTCCGACGGCGGCGGCGCCCGCATCCAGGAGGGCGTGGCCGCCCTGACGCAGTTCGCCGAGATGTTCCGGCGCAACGTGGCGGCGTCGGGCGTGGTGCCGCAGATCTCCCTGATCCTCGGCCCCAGCGCCGGCGGCGCCGTCTACTCCCCCGCGCTGACGGACTTCATCGTCATGGCCGACAAGACGTCGAACATGTTCATCACCGGCCCGGACGTCATCAAGACGGTCACGGGCGAGGACGTCGACTTCGAGACGCTCGGCGGCGGGCGCACCCACAACGCCACCTCGGGCGTGGCGCACTACCTCGGCGAGGACGAGGACGACGCGATCGACTACGTGCGCCACCTGGTCGGCTACCTGCCCCAGAACAACCTGTCGGACGCCCCGACGTTCCCGCCCGAGGAGGGCGGCGAGCTCGAGGTCACGGCCTCCGACGAGACCCTCGACGAGATCGTCCCCGACAGCGACAACCAGCCGTACGACATGCGCGCGGTCGTCGAGACGGTGCTCGACCCCGACTCGTTCCTCGAGGTGCAGCCGCTGTTCGCGCCGAACGTCCTGATCGGGTTCGGGCACGTCGAGGGCCAGAGCGTCGGCATCGTCGCGAACCAGCCGCTGTCCATGGCGGGCACGCTCGACATCGACGCGGCCGAGAAGGCCGCACGGTTCGTGCGCACCTGCGACGCCTTCAACGTCCCCGTCGTGACGTTCGTCGACGTGCCCGGGTTCCTGCCCGGCGTCGGCCAGGAGCACAGCGGCATCATCCGCCGCGGCGCCAAGCTCATCTACGCCTACGCCGAGGCCACGGTGCCGCTGGTCACGGTCATCACGCGCAAGGCCTACGGCGGCGCGTACATCGTCATGGGCTCCAAGCAGCTCGGCGCGGACGTCAACCTCGCCTGGCCGACGGCGCAGGTCGCCGTCATGGGGGCGTCCGGCGCGGTGAACATCCTGCAGCGGCGCGCGCTGAAGCAGGTCGCCGACGACGGCGGGGACGTCGAGACCGAGCGCCAGCGGCTCACCGACGAGTACACCGAGCGGATCGTCAACCCCTGGGACGCGGCCGAGCGCGGCTACGTCGACGCCGTGATCCGCCCCTCGGAGACCCGCGTGCAGATCGTGCGGTCCCTGCGCGCCCTGCGCACGAAGCGGGCGAGCCTGCCCCCGAAGAAGCACGGCAACATCCCGCTGTGAACGTCTGAGAAGATCGACCGATGAGCCACGAGGACGCCACCCACGGCCCGGCACCGCTGGGAGACGTGGACCCTGAGCCGATGCACCGCGCCGTGGACGCCCTGACGGCCGCGCTGCACCAGTACGTGGACACCGCCGTCGGCGTCCGGGCGGAGTTCGGCGCGTCCGAGGCGGACGACGACCCCCGGATCCTCGCGCTGGAGAACCGCGTCGGCACGCTCAACGCGGCCGTGTTCGACCAGCTGCACGACGCGCTGGGGATGCACCCGGACCTGACGACGTCGGTGTGGGAACCCGGTCCGGACGCCGAGCACGACGAGGCCGACGAGGACCTGCCCGAGGGCACCGTCCCGGCCGAGGCGTTCTACCTCGGCTTCGTGGTGGCGGACCCGCCCGCCGGGGCGTCGATGACCCTCGACGGCGTCATCGAGCAGCTGGACGAGGCCGGCCAGGAGGCCGCCTCGCGACTCGTCGCCGGTGGCTACCACGTGCTGGAGTGGGCGGCGTCGCGCGGCCTCGCGCCCGCGTTCGGCGACGACCCCGACGACGAGGAGGACGACCTGTGAACGCCCAGTTCCGTGTGGTGCGCGGTGAGCCCGACGACGTCGAGGTGGCGGCGCTCGTCGCCGGCCTCGCCGCGGTCTCGGCCTCCGGCGACGAGCCGGACGACATCGCCCCGGTCGACGAGTGGGCCAACCACGCCCGCAACCTCCGCGGCAACGGGGCCGCCACCGCCCGGAGCTTCGGCGGCCGCGCGGGCCGGCACAACGCCGACGCGTGGCGCTGGAGCCTGCGCTCGTGAGCGTGGTCTGGCAGCAGGTCGACACGCCGGGCGAGGTCGAGGCACCGCTCGGCGAGGTGCCCGGTCCGGAGCGCCCGGGGCTGCTCCGCCGGTGGCTGTGGCTGCCCGCCCTGCTGGTCACGGTCGCGGTGTACGTGGCGCAGCGGCTGGTGGAGAACCCGTCCGGCGAGCTGGAGATGTGGCTGATGCTCGCCCTCATGGCCGGGCTGGCGGTCACCGCGGTGGCGGCCCTCGTCCGCTACCGGGACGACCAGCGCCACGCGACCGAGTCGAGGGCCGCCGAGGCGCTGCGGACCGACGCCCGGGCGGTGACCGGGTCGGTCACCGTCTCCGAGCGCGAGCTCAAGGACGGCACGATGCTGCGCGGGCTGCTCACCTACCCCCGGGACTCCGAGACCGCGGAGGACACCTGGTCGCTGCTGGTGGCCGACGGCGACGAGCCCGGCCCGCGGCCCGGCGACCCGGTCGCCGTGTGGTGGGCGCCGGGCTCGGACGCCGTCGTCGTGCGCTACCACCGCGGCTGGGCCGACGACGTCCGCCGCCGTTCCCGCTAGCCGCACGTGCGTCACCAGCACCTCTGCGTGATGATCGACGGGAACGGGCTCCGACGACGCCCGGGAACGGAGGACCCTGATGGGTATCGGAAGCGGCATCTTCCTCATCGTGGTGGGCGCGATCCTCGCCTTCGCGATCGCACCGGACACGTGGGAGGTCGTCAACCTCAACGTCGTCGGCTACATCTGCATCGCCGCGGGTGTGCTGGCACTGATCCTGGGTCTGGTCTACAACAGACAGCGCTCGCACACGAGCCACCGGGTGGAGCGGTACGACGACCGCACGCCCCCGCCGGCCTGACCTCCTCCGCCGCACGACCGCGAGCGTCTCTGTTCGTCAGGAATCGAGGCTCGATTCCTGACGAACAGAGACGCTCGCAAGTCATGACGCGTTAACCTCGGGCGCGTGACTCACACCACCGCCGGCAGGGGCCGCGCGAACCGTGCCAGGACCGCGCTCGACGACGTCGCCGACGCCTACGTCCGCGACGTCGCGGCGCTGCAGCCCGACGCCGCCACCATGATGGGCCTGCCAGGACACGACCACGAGCTGCCCGACCTCTCCCCCGCCGGCCACGAGGCACGAGCCGACGTCGACCGCGCCCTGCTGCGCCGCCTCGACGAGCTCGAGGCCGCCGGTCAGGCGCCCGCGGACGACGTCGACCGGGTCACCCTGGCCGCGATGCGCGAGCGCGTCGGGCTCGCCGTCGAGCAGCACGAGGCCGGCGACCCGCAGTCGTCCCTCAACAACATCGAGTCGCCGGTGCAGCAGCTCCGCGACCTGTTCGACGTGGTCCCCACCGGCACCGTCGAGGCCTGGGAGAACATCGCCGCGCGCCTGAACGCCGTCCCGCAGGCGCTCGCCGGGTACACCGAGTCCCTGACGTGGAGCGCAGGGCGGGGCCGCGTCGCCGCCGTCCGGCAGGTGCGCGCCGCCGTCGAGCAGGCCCGCGAGCTGGCGGGCGACGGCTCGACGTTCACGACGCTCGTGACCGGCGAGCAGGCCGCCCGCGTCCTGGACGACTCGTCGGCCTGCAGCCTCGTGCGCGCCGAGCTGGAGCGGGGCGCCGCCGCGGCGCGGCAGGCGTACGGCGAGCTCGCCGACTTCCTCGAGCGCGAGCTCGCTCCCCGGGCACCGCAGGCCGACGCCGTCGGCCGCGAGGCCTACTCCCGCTACTCGCGGGAGTTCCTGGGCGCGACCGTGGACCTCGACGAGACCTACGCGTGGGGACTCGAGGAGCTGGCTCGGATCGTGGCCGAGCAGGAGGAGCTGGCCCGCACGATCGCCGGTCCGGGCGCCACGGTCGCCGACGCCGTCGCCGCCCTGGACGCCGACCCGGCCCGCCGCCTCGAGGGCACCGCCGCCCTGCGCGCCTGGATGCAGGAGACGGCCGACGAGGCGGTCGCCGACCTCGCCGGCACGCACTTCGACATCGAGGGGCCGGTCCGCACGATCGAGTGCATGATCGCCCCGACCCAGACGGGGGGCATCTACTACACCCCGCCCAGCGACGACTTCTCCCGGCCCGGCCGCATGTGGTGGTCCGTCCCTCCGGGCGTCAGCGAGTTCAACACGTGGCGCGAGAAGACGACCGTCTACCACGAGGGCGTCCCGGGCCACCACCTCCAGTGCGCCGCCGCGGTCGCCGCCCGCGACACCCTCAACTCGTGGCGCCGGCTGGCCTGCTGGGTCTCCGGGCACGGCGAGGGCTGGGCGCTGTACGCCGAGCGCCTGATGGCCGACCTCGGCTACCTCGACGACGCCGGCGACCGGTTCGGCATGCTCGACGCCCAGCGGCTGCGCGCCGCGCGCGTGGTCCTCGACATCGGGGTGCACCTGGGCAAGGAGCTCCCCGCCGCGTGGGGCGGGACGGGCGAGAAGTGGGACGCCGACAACGCCTGGCCGTTCCTGCTGGCGAACGTCAACATGCCCGAGGAGTTCGTCCGGTTCGAGCTGGACCGCTACCTCGGCTGGCCGGGCCAGGCGCCGTCGTACAAGGTGGGGCAGCGGCTGTGGGAGCAGGCGCGCGACGAGGCCCGCGCCGCCGTCGGCGCCCGCGGCGAGGCGTTCGACCTGCGCGCGTTCCACGCCCGGGCGCTCGGTCTCGGCTCCGTCGGGCTGGACGTGCTGCGCGAGGCGCTCGCCTGACGTGCAGGGCATCCTCACCGGCTTCGCGATCATCGGCGTCGTCGTCGCCGCCGGGTACGTCGCCGGACGGCTCCGGCTCGGCGGCCCGGACGCGGGGACGACCCTGAACCGGATCGGGTTCTTCGTCGCCAGCCCGGCGCTGCTGTTCACCGTCGTGGCCGACGCCGACCTGGGCGAGCTGCTCGGCGCCCCGCTGCTGGTGCAGGCGGTCGCCGGCGCGAGCGCGGCCGCCGTCTTCGTCGTGGTCAACCTGCTGTGGTTCCGGCTGCGCGTCCCCGAGGCCACGATCGGCGCGCTCGGCGCCGGCTACGTCAACGCCGGCAACATCGGCCTGCCGGTGGCCGTCTACGTGCTCGACGACGCCACGGCCGTGGTGCCGGTCATCGGGCTGCAGCTGCTGGTCGTCTCGCCGCTCGTGCTGCTCCTGCTGGACTCCAGCACCAGCGAGAACCGTGTCTCCCTCGGGTTCGTGCTGAGCCAGCCCGTGCGCAACCCCATCATCCTCGGGGCCCTGGCCGGCGGGGCCGTGTCGTTGACCGGGGTGGGCGTCCCGGACGTCGTCCTGGCCCCCCTGGAGATCCTCGGCGGCGCGGCGATCCCGATGATCCTGCTGGCCTTCGGCATGTCGCTGCACGGGTCGAGGCCCTTGCGCGGCGAGGACGACCGCGCCCCCGTCGTCGTCGCCGCGGTGCTCAAGGCCGTGGTGATGCCGGCCGTCGCGTTCGTCGTGGCGCGCCACGGGTTCGGGCTCGACGACGCCGCGGTGGTCTCCGCGGTCACCCTCGCCGCGCTGCCCACGGCGCAGAACATCTACAACTACGCGGCACGCTTCCGCCGGGGCGAGGTGCTGGCGCGGGACACGATCCTGGTGACGACGCTCGCCTCGCCCGTCGTGCTGCTGGTCGCCGCCGCGCTGCTGACGTAGCCACCGCGCCGGCGTGTGAACATGGGCACGCCGTCGCACCACACCCCGGGACGACGGCGCCACCCGCCCCGACCCCGGAGGGACCTCGATGAGCACCGCACCACGCCAGTCCGACCTCAAGCCGGAGGGCGTCCGGCACAGCCTCCTGGAGGACGCCCTCGGGCTCCTGACCGGGACGTTCGTGGTGTCGCTCGGGCTGTTCCTGCTCCGGTCCGTCGAGGCGGTCACGGGTGGTACGGCCGGCCTGGCGCTGCTGGTCAGCTATGCCGTCGACATCCCGTTCGGATGGCTGTTCGCGCTCGTCAACCTGCCGTTCTTCGCCCTGGCGATCTGGAAGAAGGGCTGGGACTTCACCGTCCGCACCGGCCTCTCGATCGCCCTCGTCTCCCTGTTCAGCTCGCTGCAGGCCGCGATGTTCGGCACCGTCGACGTCCCGACCCTCTACGGCGTGCTCGGCGGCAACGTGCTGGCCGGGGTGGGCCTGCTCATCGTGTTCCGGCACCGCTCGAGCATCGGCGGGTTCAACATCGTCGCGCTCCTGGCGCAGGAGCGGCTGGGCTGGCGCGCCGGCTACGTGCAGATGGCCCTGGACACCGCCGTCGTGCTGCTCGCCCTCACCGTCGTCGAGCCGGTGACGGTGCTGGTCTCCGCCGTCGGCGCCGCGCTGCTCAACCTGGTGCTCGCGCTGAACCACCGGCCCGGTCGGTACATGGGCTACTGAGGACATGGCCACCGAGCCCGGTAGGGTCCTGCTCGTGCCGCACTCTCCCGTCCAGCTCGTCCTGGCCAGCCGGTCCCCCGCCCGCCTCGCGACCCTGCGCTCCGCCGGGGTCGAGCCGGCGGTGAGGGTCAGCCACGTGGACGAGGACGCCGTGCTCGCCGCGGCCCGCGAGCGCTACCCGGACCTGCCGCCGTCGGACGCCGTGCTGGTCCTCGCCCAGGCGAAGGCCGAGGAGGTCGCGCGCGTCCTCGACGGCGACCACGACGCCCCCGGCGCCCTCGTGCTCGGCTGCGACTCGATGCTCGAGATCGACGGCGAGATCGTCGGCAAGCCGGGCACCGCGGAGGTCGCCCGCGAGCGCTGGCGCAGCATGCGCGGCCGCTCGGGCGTGCTGCACAGCGGGCACTGGGTGGTCGACTGCCGGTCGCACGACGACGGCGGCACGGGCGCGACGCTCGGCGCCACGTCGTCGACCACGGTGCACTTCGCGGACCTCGACGACGCCGAGATCGACGCCTACGTGGCCACCGGCGAGCCGCTCGAGGTGGCCGGCGCGTTCACCATCGACGGGCTCGGCGGCCCGTACGTCGAACGGCTCGAGGGCGACCCGCACGGCGTGGTGGGCGTGAGCCTGCCGCTGCTGCGCGAGCTCCTCGCCGAGATCGACGTGCCGTTCCGCCACCTGCGGGACCACCGGCCCCCGCAGGACCAACAGCAGCAGGTCTGACGAAACCGCCAACGCACTCCCCCCGCCGGGCCCGGACGTCGCCCGGTCCATGTGGGATGTGTACAAACGCCCTCGATCCGCGTTGGCACCCGGCACAGACTTGCCGGGCCGGGCCGCGCGGAGTGGCGGAGCGGGGTACGCGGCACGTTACCGTGAGCCGTGCCCACCATCACGAAGGTCCTCGTCGCCAACCGCGGTGAGATCGCCGTCCGCATCGCCCGCGCCTGCGCCGACGCAGGCATCACCTCCGTCGCCGTCTACGCCGACACCGACCGCCAGGCGCTGCACGTCCAGCTCGCGGACGAGGCGTTCGCGCTCGACGGCGCCCGTGCCGCGGACACGTACCTGGACGTCGACAAGCTGCTCGACGTCGCCCGCCGGTCCGGCGCGGACGCGGTGCACCCGGGCTACGGGTTCCTGTCGGAGAACGCCGGGTTCGCCCAGGCGGTGATCGACGCCGGGCTGGTGTGGATCGGCCCGCCGCCGGCGGCGATCGAGTCCCTCGGCGACAAGGTGAGCGCGCGGCACATCGCGCAGCGCGCCGGGGCGCCCCTGGTGCCCGGCACCAAGGACCCGGTCGCGGACTCCTCCGAGGTGCGCGCGTTCGCCGCCGAGCACGGTCTGCCGATCGCGATCAAGGCGGCCTACGGCGGCGGTGGGCGCGGCCTGAAGGTGGCGCGTTCGCACGACGAGATCGACGAGCTGTACGACTCCGCGGTGCGCGAGGCCGTCGCGGCGTTCGGTCGGGGCGAGTGCTTCGTGGAGCGCTACCTCGACAAGCCGCGGCACGTGGAGACCCAGTGTCTGGCGGACTCCCACGGCAACGTCGTGGTGGTGTCCACCCGCGACTGCTCGCTGCAGCGCCGGCACCAGAAGCTCGTGGAGGAGGCGCCCGCGCCGTTCCTCAGCCCCGAGCAGGAGGCCGAGCTGGACCGCGCCTCACGGGCCATCCTCACCGAGGCCGGGTACGTCGGCGCCGGGACGTGCGAGTTCCTGGTCGGCACCGACGGCACCCTGTCCTTCCTCGAGGTCAACACCCGGCTGCAGGTCGAGCACCCCGTGACCGAGGAGGTCACCGGGATCGACCTCGTGCGCGAGCAGCTGCGCATCGCCGCGGGCGAGCCGCTCGGGTACGACACCACGACCGTGCGGGGGCACTCGCTCGAGTTCCGCATCAACGGCGAGGACCCCGCCGCCGGGTTCCTGCCCGCGCCGGGCACCGTGTCCACGCTGCGGTGGCCGTCCGGCCCGGGCGTGCGCGTCGACACGGGCGTGGTCGAGGGCGACACCGTCTCCGGCCTGTTCGACTCGATGATCGCCAAGCTGATCGTCACCGGCGCCACCCGCACCCAGGCCGTGGAGCGCGCCCGCCGCGCGTTGCGCGAGCTCGAGGTCGCCGGCATCCCCACCGTGGTGCCGTTCCACCGCGCCGTGCTGGAGTCCGAGGACTTCGTGCCGCGCAGCGCCGACGCCCCGTTCCGGGTGCACACCCGGTGGATCGAGACCGACTTCGCCGACGCCGTCGCCGCGCTCGGGCCGGCCGACCCGCCGATGGCCGAGGCCGCCGCCGAGGGACCCGAGGAGCCCCCGGAGCGGGTGGTCGTCGAGGTCGGCGGACGCCGGCTCGAGGTGGTCCTCCCGGCCGGTCTCGGCATGGGACGCGCCGGTGGTGCCGGCAAGACGGCCCGCCGCCCCGCACGCCGCGCCGCCCGCGGCGGCGGCGGCCCGGCGGCGGGCGGCACCACGCTGGCGTCGCCCATGCAGGGCACCATCGTCAAGGTCGCCGTGGCCGAGGGCGACGAGGTGGCCGAGGGCGATCTCGTCGTCGTGCTGGAGGCCATGAAGATGGAGCAGCCGATCACGGCGCACCGTGCCGGGACGATCAAGAGCCTGACCCTCGCGGCGGGCGCCGGCGTCACCGCCGGCACCGCGATCTGCGAGATCGCCTGATCGACGTGTCCGGCGGCCCGCACCACCGGCACCCCGGTGACGGCTGGGTGGAGTGCGGCGACCACCGCCACTGGGGGCTGCACGGCGCGGCCGGGCTGTTCCTCGTGCGGCGGGCTCCGGGGCCGCGGGGCGGCACGCCCGGGCCGGTGACCGACGTCGTCCTGCAGCACCGCGCGGCGTGGTCCCACCACGGCGGCACCTGGGGCATCCCGGGCGGGGCCGTCGCGCCCGACGAGACGCCCACCCAGGGGGCGCTGCGCGAGGCTGCCGAGGAGGCGGGCATCGACCCCGCCGCCGTCCGCGTGACCGGCCGGCACGTCCTGGACCACGGCGTGTGGACCTACACCACGGTGCTGGCCGAGACGGTCTCCGGGCGACGCGACCCGGTGGCGGCCACGGACCCGGAGAGCATCGAGGTGCGTTGGGTGCCGATCGACGACGTCGCCGGCCTGTCCCTGCACCCCGCGTTCGCCGACGCCTTGCCCCACCTCGAGCGCCTGCTGGAGGCCGGCGGGTGAGCACCGCCGCCTGACGGCGGGGCCGGGTAGGCCCCGCCGGCGGGTCTCAGCGCGGGGTGAGCTGGCCGTGCAGCACGCGCGCCGCCTCGCTGATCGTCCCGGACAACGACGGGTAGATCGTGAAGCTCTCCGCGACGTCGTCCACCGTGAGCCGGTGCGTGACGGCGAGCGTCACGGGGAAGATGAGCTCGCTGGCGCGCGGCCCGACGACGACGCCGCCCAGGACGATCCCCGCCTCGGGGTGCGCGAACAGCTTGACGAAGCCGTCGTGCACGCCGTGCATCTTCGCGCGCGGGTTCCGGGCGAGCGGCAGCGTCGTGGTCACGTACCGCGACCCTTGCGAGCGCAGCGCCTCCTCCGAGTACCCGACCGTCGCGATCTCGGGTGCGGTGAAGATGTTCGCGGCGACGTTGCCCAGGTGCAGCGGGGCGACGGCGTCGCCCAGCGCGTGCGCCATCGCGACGCGTCCCTGCATGGCGGCGACCGAGGCGAGCGGCAGCACGCCCGTGCAGTCTCCGGCGGCGTACACGCCCCGCACGGACGTCCGCGAGACGCGGTCGACCTCGATGTGCCCGGACTCCTTGAGCTGGACCCCGGCCTCCTCCAGGCCCAGCCCGGCGGTGTTCGGCACCCCGCCGACGGCGATGAGCACGTGGGAGCCCTCGACCACCCGGCCGTCGGCGAGCGTGACGGCGACGCCGTCCTCGGTGCGCTCGGCCGCAGCGGCCCGCGAGCGCGACATGACCGTCATCCCGCGGCTGCGGAACACGCCCTCGATGAGCTCGGCGGCGTCCTCGTCCTCCCCGGGGAGCACGCGGTCGCGCGAGGAGACGAGGACGACCTCGGCGCCGAGGGCGAGGTAGGCGCCGGCGAACTCCGCGCCGGTGACGCCGGAGCCGACGACGACGAGCTTCTCGGGCAGCTCCGCGAGGTTGTACAGCTGGGTCCAGGTCAGGATGCGCTCGCCGTCCGGCTCGGCCGTCGGCAGCGTGCGGGGTGTCGCACCGGTGGCGAGCAGCACGATGTCCGCGTCGAGCGTGATCTCGTCACCGCCGTCGGACGGCGTGACGAGGACGCGGCTGGGTCCGTCGAGGCGGCCGGTGCCGTCCACGATGGTGACGCCCTCGCGGTCCATGCGGGAGCGGATGTCGGCCGACTGCGCCGCGGCGAGCGCCAGCACACGCTTGTTGACGGCCTGGAGGTCCACCAGGGAACGGCGCGCGTCGGGGTCGTCGCCCGGCGTCACGGTGCCGCCCGTCCGGATGCCCAGCTCGGGCGCGGACTCGGCGATGGTCAGCCACTCGGCCGTGGCGATGAGCGTCTTGGAGGGGACGACGTCGGTCAGGACCGTCGCGCCGCCCAGGCCCGAGCGTTCGACGACGGTCACGTCGGCACCGGTGCGGCGGGCGACCAGGGCGGCCTCGTAGCCGCCGGGCCCGCCGCCGATGACGACGACGGAGCGGTTGGGTCCGGCAAGGATGCTGTTCTCGGCAGGCACGGTGCCATTGTGGCAGCACCGGCAGGTCCTCGCGGGCAGAGATAGTCTCTGGTCCATGAGCACCACACCTGCCACGATGCCGGACCTCGACGACCCGAGGACCGACCCGTTCGACGTCGCGCGAGCTGCCGCGGACCACATCGCCGAGGCGACCGGGGTCCCCGGGCACGACGTCGCCCTCGTCCTCGGCTCCGGGTGGGGCGGCGCGGCGGAGCTGGTCGGCGACGTGGTCGCCGAGCTGCCCACGCACGAGATCCCGGGCTTCGCCCGCGCCGCGGTGGTGGGCCACGCCTCGACGACGCGGTCGATCCGCGTCGAACGGCCGGACGGCTCCACCCGGCACGCGCTCGTCATCGGCGGCCGCACCCACCTGTACGAGGGCCGGGGCGTGCGGAGGGTGGTGCACGGCGTGCGGACGGCCGCGGCGACCGGCTGCGAGTCGGTGGTGCTGACGAACGGCTGCGGCGGCCTGCACATGGCGTGGCGGCCGGGGCAGCCGGTGCTGCTCCGTGACCACCTCAACCTCACCGCGACCTCCCCGCTCGAGGGCGCGACGTTCGTCGACCTGACCGACCTGTACTCCCCCCGGCTGCGCGAGCTGGCCCGGTCCGTCGACCCGGAGCTGCCGGAGGGCGTGTACGCCCAGTTCCCCGGACCCCACTACGAGACGCCCGCCGAGGTGCGGATGGCCGGCGTCCTGGGCGCCGACCTGGTCGGCATGTCGACCACCCTCGAGGCCATCGCGGCACGGCACGCGGGCATGGACGTCCTCGGCATCTCGCTCGTGACGAACCTCGCCGCCGGCATCTCGCCGCAGCCGCTCTCCCACGAGGAGGTCCTCGAGGCAGGGCAGGCGGCGGGCCCGCGGATCAGCGAGCTCCTCGCGAACATCGTCAAGGCTCTCTGAGGGGGGAGGCGTGATGACCGAGTCGACGGACATGCTGCTGGACCGCGTCGAGGAGTGGATGCGTCACGACGTCGACGACACCGACGTCGACGAGCTCACGCGGCTGGTCGGGTACGCCACGGCCGACGACGGCCGGCGGCACCCGACGGCGCTCGCGGAGCTGCGCGACCGCTTCGCCGGGACGCTGCAGTTCGGGACCGCCGGGCTGCGCGGCGCGATGGCGGCAGGCCCCAACCGGATGAACCGGTCGGTCGTGATCGCGGCGGCGGCCGGGCTGGGCGCCTACCTCACCGACGTGCTGGGTCCGGGTTCCGGGCCCCGCGTCGTCGTGGGCCACGACGCGCGGCACCGCTCGCAGGACTTCGCCCACGACACCGCCGCCGTGCTGTCCGCGGCCGGCGCCGAGGTGCTCCTCCTGCCGAAGCCGCTGCCCACCCCGGTGCTGGCCTTCGCCGTGCGGCACCTTGACGCCGACGCCGGCGTGATGGTCACCGCGAGCCACAACCCGGCCGCGGACAACGGCTACAAGGTCTACCTCGGCGGCCGGGTCGTGACCGACGCGGGTCAGGGTGCGCAGATCGTGCCGCCCCACGACGCGTCGATCGCCGAGCGGATCGCCGCCGTCGGGCACCCGGACGCCGTCCCCCGGGCCGAGGACGGCTGGACCGTGCTCGGCCGCGACGTCGTCGACGCCTACCTCGCCTCGGTGCGCGGCGTCACGACGAGCGACCCCGAGGCGGCCGACCGGCTGCGGATCGTCACGACGTCGCTGCACGGCGTGGGCGGCCGCACCCTGGCCCGGGCGCTCGCCGACGCGGGGTTCAGCCAGGTGGTGCCCGTCGAGGAGCAGTCCTTCCCGGACCCGGACTTCCCCTCGGTGTCCTTCCCCAACCCGGAGGAGGCCGGGGCCATGGACATGGCGCTCGGCCTGGCCGTCGACACCGGTGCCGACCTGGTGATCGCCAACGACCCCGACGCCGACCGCTGCGCCGTCGCCGTGCTCGACGTCACCCAGGGCACCCACCTCGGGGTGGAGACGGCCCGCTCGAGCGGCTGGCGCATGCTGCACGGCGACGAGGTGGGCGCGCTGCTCGGCGCGGAGGCCGTCCGGCGCGCCTCCGGCCGGACCGACGCCACGGTGGCGTGCTCCGTCGTCTCCTCCCGGCTGCTGGGCCGGCTCGCCGAGGACGCGGGCGTGGCGCACGCGACCACCCTGACCGGGTTCAAGTGGATCTCCCGCACGCCCGGGCTGGTGTTCGGCTACGAGGAGGCGCTCGGCTACTGCGTGGACCCTGCGCACGTGCGGGACAAGGACGGCATCAGCGCCGCCGTCGTCGTCGCCACGCTCGCGGCCCGGCTCAAGGCGTCGGGGGGCACGCTGGTCGACGCGCTCGACGACATCGCCCGCGCGCACGGCCTCTACGTGACCGACCAGCTCTCCGCACGGTTCGAGGACCTGGAGCAGATCCCCGGGACGATGGCCCGCCTGCGCTCGGCACCGCCGTCGACGCTCGGCGGGTCGCCGGTGCGCACGGTCGCGGACCTGTCCGACGGGTACGAGGGCCTGCCCCCCACGGACGGCATCCTGCTGCTGGCCGAGGACGGGACGCGGGTGATCGTCAGGCCCTCGGGCACCGAGCCGAAGGTCAAGTGCTACCTCGAGGTGGTCTCCGACGTCGCGCCCGACGCGTCCGCGCTGGACGTCGGCAAGGCGCGTGTCGCGGCGCACGAGCGGCTCGACGCCCTCAAGCGCGAGATGGCGAGCGCCCTGGGGCTCTGACGCCGGACGGCGCCCCGCGAGGCTTCACCCGCGGGGCGCCGCGAGCGAGGCTTCACCCGCGGGGCGCCGCGAGCTCGGCGTCGTCCTGCTCGACCTGGGCCTTCCACCGCGGCTTCGCGGCGCGCCACGCCTCGTCGTCGTCACCGCGGCGCCAGTACCCGGAGGCGGAGAGGCGCTCCGTGCCGACGCCGAGCTCGGCGCGGACCCAGCGTCGCAGCTCTCGGACGCAGGAGGCCTCGCCGTGCAGGAACGCGTGCGGCGCGCCCGCGGGGAGCTGCCCCGCCGCGTGCGCCGAGCGCACGGTGTCGGCCAGCCCGGCGGTCCCGCGGTGGACCCAGGTGAGGTGCAGGTCGGCGTCCGTGACGATCTCCTGCTCGTCCGCGGGGCCGGGAACCTCAACGACGGCGTGCGCGACCGTTCCCGCCGGCAGGGACTCGACGGCCGCGGCGATCGCGGGCAGCGCGGCGTCGTCCCCGACGAGGAGGTGCCACGGCGCCTCGAGGTCCGGGGCGTAGGTGCCGCCGGGGCCGAGGAACGCCACCTGCTCGCCCGGCCGGACCCGGGCGGCCCAGGGACCGGCGAGCCCGTCGTCGCCGTGCACCACGAAGTCCACGTCCCACTCGCCGTCGCGGACGGAACGGACCGTGTAGCTGCGCACCACGGGTCGGGACTCCGGCGTCGGCGGCTCCCCCACCACGAGCTTGATGTAGAGGTCCGTCGCGGCGGGCCGGTCGATCGCGTCCAGGGCGTCGCCGGCGAGCGTGAGGCGGACCATGTGCGGCGTGAGCCACCGCACGGCGGAGACGGTCGCGTGGTGCGGGGTACGTCGTGTCATCGTAGGCAAGCCTAACCTGCCTCGATCAGGTCCGGGCGAGGCGCCGCACCGCGGACCGGACGAACCAGGCGGCGGTCAGGAGGACCACCACCGCGACACCTCCCAGCACGCCCGAGCCGGCCTCGGCCGTGCGGTGCAGCGTCCACGCCAGACCGACGACCATCAACCAGCCACGCACGAACCACGCCAGGACGATCAGCGTCGAGGCGTCGCCGCCACCGGGCACGCTCACCGGCGTGAAAAGCTCGGCCGGGACCGTCGTCGCCCCGCAGACCCAGCACCGCACGGCCAGCACGACCACGCCCGTGCACACCGCGACGAGCGCGGCCGCGGTACCGCCGTCCGGCAGACCGGCCTGGTGGGCCAGGGCCGCGAGCGCGAGGCCCACCCCCACCGCCAGGGCGGCGAGCGCCGCGGGGACCACGAGGTGCGCCGCCACCACGCGGCCGACGCCGCCGGGCAGCAGCCCGCCGGGTCTCGGCTGGGAAGCCATGTCGCGCAGACCGGCGGCCCAGGACGCCGACGCCGCGTACAGGATCGCGGCGCCCAGCACGACGCCGAACGCGGACCCGCGGACGCCCGGCGACGGGGTGGCCACCAGGACGAGGAACGTGCCACCGGCGCCCGCCACCACCGCGCCGAGGACCGTCCACACCCGCCGCCGCACCCCCAGCAGGTCCCGCGCCACGACCGGTGCCCGGCGCAGCAACGGGGGCCAGAGCGTCCGGCCGCGGCCCCCGAGCCGACGGGGGCCCAGCAGGTCCGCCAGCCCGCCGGCCTCCCCGGCGACCAGCGCCTGGGAGGTGGCCACCGTGGTGCGCTGGGCCGCCGCCGTCGCGTCGAGGTCGATCTCGGCAGGCAGCACGCGCACCGCCAGCCATACGCTGACGAGCGCCGCCGTGCCGGCGACGGTCAGCACCCCCACCCCGGGCCCCGTCGCCAGCGGGCACGCGACCGCGCTGCCGGCAGTGTCCAGGCAGGCCGGCACGACGGCGGCACGGACCTGTGGGGCGAGGATCTCCAGCGCGGGTGCGAGCACACCGAGGCCGAGCAGCACGCCCGCTGCCTGCCGCGCTGCTGTGCGCCGGCGCGGACCCTGGGCCGCCACCCCCAGCGTCAACGGCACCTGGACGGCGCACGCCGCCGCCAGCGCCCACCCGACGACGTCCGCGGGGCCGGCGCCGTCCGCGGGCACCGCGTCCGCGCCCCCGACGAGGCCCAGCGCGCCGGCCGCGAGGGCGGACGCACCGAACGCGGCGACGACGCCGGTGCCGGCGGCGAGCAGCACCAGCCGCCGCCAGAGCACCGTGACCGGCGCGAACTGACCGGACAGCGCGAACGTGACCTCCGGCGGGCTGGTCCACAGCGGCCCCCCGGCGCGGGCGACGCTGACGGCCAGGAGGCTGAGCAGCCCTCCCACGCAGAGGCCGACCACGACCAGGCCGTCGAACGCGCTCGAGCTCCACCGGCCGGCCAGGACGGCGTCCTCGCCGGGCCTGCCCAGCGGGAGCCCCGTCTGGGCCAGCGCCACCCACAGCATCGGTCCGTAGACCAGCACGAGGAGGACGACGCCGTACGTGAGGTACACCCGGTCGCCCGGGTCGGCCCCGGCGGCGGCCGCGCGGGCCAGCGCCGACCGGCGCCGGAGCCGTCGCAGCCACCGCCGCCACGGCGTGTACGGCACTCGCAGCGGGCCGGCGTCAGGACGGTCGGGGTCGTCGCTCCCGGTGCCCGGAGGGGCGCTCATCGCCGCCCCGGCTCGGCCAGCTCGACCACCTGGCCACGGGCCGCGACGTCGTCGCGCAGGCCGCTGTCATGGGTGGCGACCAGGACCGTGCGTCCTGCGTCGAGGGCGCGGCCCACGAGCCGGCGCGCGACAGTTCGCCACCGGGAGTCCAGGCGTTGCTCCGGCTCGTCGAGGAGCACCAGCCGCGCGGGCCGGTACAGCGTGGTCGCCAGCGCGAACAGCTGCCGCTCCCCCGAGGAGAGCTCGGCGGGGAACTGGTCGCGCACGCGGTCCAGCTCGGCCGCGGCCAGAGTCTCGGCCACACCGGCCAGGTCGTGGCGCCCCGCCCAGGCGGAGCTGACGAGCCGCAGGTGCTCCGCGACCGTCAGGTCACGGTACGTCGGCAGGCCGTCCAGCAGGAGCGTGACGTCCTCGCGCCGGCGCAGCCGGGCACGCGCTGCGGGCAGGCCGAGCGTGCGCACGCTGCCCGACGTCGGCTCGTCCGCACCTGCCACGAGGCGCAGCAACGTGGACTTGCCGCTGCCGTTCGGGCCCACCACCGCGGCGGCCTGACCGGCGTGGAGGGTCAGGGAGGTCGGCGCGAGCACCTGCACGCTGCCGTGCGTGCGCGTCGCGGCGCGCAGCTCGACGACCGCTTCGCCCGCATCCGTGCTGGTCATGGCGCCGACGCTAGGTCGTTTCGCGGAGATCGTCCGGGAGGCGCGCGGCAGCGGGCAGGTCAGTACCCGCCGTCGGCCGCCGTGCCGGCCGCACCGTCGTCGAAGCCCGCGAGGACCGCCGCCGTGCCGGACAGGCCCAGCCGGGTGGCGCCCGCGGCGATCATCGCCTGGGCGTCGGCGAGCGTGCGCACGCCGCCGGAGGCCTTGATCCCGAGCCGCCCGCCCACCGTCCGTGCCATCAGCTCCACGGCGTGCACCGAGGCGCCGCCCGTGGGGTGGAACCCGGTGGAGGTCTTCACGAAGTCGGCGCCCGCGGCCTCCGCGGCCCGGCACACCGCGACGATCTCGTCGTCGCTCAGCGCGGCGGACTCGATGATGACCTTGAGCACCTTGTCGGCGGGCACGGCGGCGCGCACGGCGGCGACGTCCGCCTGGACCAGGTCGAACCCGCCGGCCTTCGCGACGCCGACGTCGATGACCATGTCCACCTCGTCCGCGCCGTCGAGCACCGACCGCGCGGCCTCGGCGGCCTTGATGTCGCTCGCGTGCTTCCCGGACGGGAAGCCGCAGACCGTCGCCACCGCCAGCCGCCCCGCCGCGACCTCGACGGCGTGCGGCACGAACGTGGGCGACACGCACACGGAGAAGACCCCGAGCTCGGCCCCCTCCTCCACGAGCGCCGTGACGTCGGCGGAGGTCGCCTCCGGCTTGAGCAGCGTGTGGTCGACGTACCGGGCCAGCTCGGACGGCGTCGTCGGCGTCGGGTTCGCGGCGCTCATCGGACGGCCCCCTCGATCTTCTGGTAGCCGGGCAGGATGAGCTCGTCGACGAGCTCGCGGCGCTCGTCGTGGTGCATGAACGCGCTCCACGCCGCGGTGAGGGTCACGTCGGCCAGGTCGTCGATGGTCCAGCCCGCGTCCTCGACGAGCCGGCGCATCTCGTGCGACATCGACGTCCGGGACATCAGGCGGTTGTCCGTGTTGAGCGTGACCGCGAAGTCGAGCTCCTTGAGCCGCGTGATCGGGTGGTCGGCGATCGAGGTCGCCGCGCCGGTCTGCAGGTTGGACACCGGGCAGACCTCCAGGGCGATCTGGTGGTCACGGACCCAGTGCGCGAGCTCGCCGAGCTCCGCGGTCCCCGCGTCGTGGTCGAACGTGATGTCGTCCGCGATGCGCACGCCGTGCCCGAGCCGGTCGGCCTGGCCCAGGTGCACGGCCTGACCGATGGAGTCCAGCCCGGCGGCCTCGCCGGCGTGGATCGTCGTCGGGAAGTTGTGCTCGGCCAGGAAGCGCCACACCTCGGCGTGGCGGTCCGGCGGGAACCCGTCCTCCGGTCCGGCGATGTCGAACCCGACGGAGCCGGCGCCGCGGTAGGCCACCGCCAGCTCGGCGATCTCGAGCCACCGGTCGGTGTGGCGCATCGCGGTGACGAGCTGGCCCACGCGGATCGTCCGGCCCGCGGCCGCCGCTTCGCGCACGCCCTCGTCGATCCCCGCCTGCACGGCCTCGACCGTCTCGGGCAGGGTCATCCCCCGCTGCAGGTGCTGCTCCGGTGCCCACCGCTGCTCGGCGTAGACGACGCCGTCGGCGGCCAGGTCCAGCACCGCCTCGCGTGCCACGCGGGCGAGCGCCTCGGGCGTCTGCATGACCGCGATGGTGTGGTCGAACGTCTCGAGGTAGCGGGGCAGCGAGCCCGAGTCGGCCGCGTCCCGGAACCAGGTGCCGAGCGACGCCGCGTCGCCCGCCGGGAGCTCGTGGCCCACCTCGGCGGCCAGCTCGAGCACCGTCTGCGGGCGCACACCACCGTCGAGGTGGTCGTGGAGGAGGACCTTCGGCAGGTCGGGGATCGCGTCGAGGAGCGCTTGCGTCATGGCCCCCAACCTACCGGTCAGACGGAGTCCGGGTCGTCCTCGGGGCCGGGGACGATGCTCGCCTGCTCGGCGACGTCGGCCTCGGCGGCCTCCCCGTCCAGGTCGGGCCGCGGTGTCGCCGGGCGGTACTCGTCGGTCTCCTCCTCGTGCTCGGGCGTGGCAGGAGGCGTGCCCGACTCCTCGACGAGGTTGGTGGTGTCGTCCGGGGCTTCCAGGCCGGCGTCGCGCCAGGCGTCCGAGGGTGTCGTGCTCATGCCCTCCATGCTGGCCCCTCCCGCCGCTCCTCGCTCGGCAGGACCGCCCAGACGACGTGGGGCCAGCCGCCCAGGGCCCGGCGTCGGCTCGCCTGGGCCCGCGGGGCACCGCCGGCACCGCGCAGCGCGTCGACGGGCACGGCGTGCAGCGCGCCCGAGGACGGCTCGTAGAGCGTGGCCGTGGGGCCGACGACGGTCTGCCGCACGGCTGTGAGCAGGACCACGTGCCGCGGCACCGCCGCCGTCGCGCCGTGACCCAGGTCCCCACCGCTGTACAGCGGCACGGGGATCCCGGCCGACGCCGCGTCGACGGCCGCGCGCAGCACGGCGCGCGGCCCCGCGGACGGTTCCCGGCTGCCGACCACCCGGTGGGTGTAGCGCCACGGGCCGTACTGAGCGGCGCGGGCCGCGCCCCAGGGCGGGGTGCCCAGCCTCCGGGGCCAGACCCGCCGGGTGCGGAGCTGGGTGGCGCGCTGCAGCGCGGCGAACGCGGGCCCCGCACCACGCGGGTCCCGGGCCAGGGCGAGCGCCGCCGCCGGGTCGCCCGCGAGGCGGAGCATGACGAGCACCGCCGCACCGCACGTGGTCTCGTCCACCTGGCGCGCCTCGGGGGCGAGCGGCGTGGGCCCCGCGCCCGGTCGCGCGGCACCGGTCAGCTCGGGCAGGAGCAGCGGATCCGGCCGGCCGGGGCGCGGGGGCTCCCGGTCCCGTCCCAGCGGGTCGAGCACCCGCGCCCGCACCGCCGGGTCGGCGTCGCGCAGCGCGGACTCCACGGGGTACGGGACGCGCGGCGCGGGGGGTGCGCCCACGGACAGCTGCGGCACGGGGCCGCAGAACAGCCCCACGGCCTCGAGCAGGTCGGTCAGCCGCTGGGCGTCGTGCCGCACCCGCATGGCGTGCGCCGCGTCAGTGGATCCGGTCGAGGACGATCGGCCGACGCGGTACCGACGTGCCCGACGGCGCGACCCGCCAGCCGCCGTCGAGGGCCGCCCGGGCACGTCCGAACCGCTCCGGGGTGTCGGTGTGCAGCGTCATCACGGCCTGGCCGGCGACGACCTGCTCGCCGGGACGGACGTGGATCTCCACGCCGGCACCCGCCTGCACGGGGTCCTCCTTGCGCGAGCGACCCGCGCCGAGGCGCCACGCGGCGACACCCACGGCGTAGGCGTCGAGCTCGGCCAGCACGCCCGTGCGGTCCGCGCGGACCTGCTCGGTGTGCGCGGCCACCGGCAGCTCGGCGTCCGGGTCGCCGCCCTGGGCGCTGATCATGCGGCGCCACACGTCCATCGCACGACCGTCGTGCAACGCGGCGCGGACCTCCTCCTCCGCCGTGGGGCGCCCTGCGGCGTCGAGCATCTCCACGGCCAGGGCGACGGTCAGGTCGACCACGTCCGCCGGGCCGCCGCCGGCGAGGACCTCGACGGACTCGCGCACCTCCAGGGCGTTGCCCGCGGTCCGTCCGAGCGGCACGGACATGTCGGTGAGCAGGGCGACCGTGCGCACCCCGGCGTCGGTCCCGAGCTCGACCATCGTGCGGGCGAGCTCGCGCGCCTGGGCGGCGTCCTTCATGAAGGCGCCGGAACCGACCTTGACGTCGAGCACCAGCGCACCCGTGCCCTCGGCGATCTTCTTCGACATGATGGAGCTCGCGATGAGGGGGATCGCCTCCACCGTCCCCGTGACGTCACGCAGGGCGTAGAGCTTCTTGTCGGCCGGTGCGAGCCCCGCGCCGGCGGCACAGATCACGGCGCCGACGTCGTCGAGCTGCGCGAGGATCTCGGCGTTGTCCAGCCCCGCACGCCAGCCCGGGATGGACTCGAGCTTGTCGAGGGTGCCCCCGGTGTGCCCCAGCCCGCGGCCGGACAGCTGCGGCACCGCCACACCGAACACCGCGACGAGCGGCGCCAGCGGCAGGGTGATCTTGTCGCCCACGCCGCCGGTGGAGTGCTTGTCCGCCGTCGGGCGCGACAGACCGGAGAAGTCCATCCGCTCGCCCGAGGCGATCATCGCCTGCGTCCACCGGGCGACCTCTCCCCGGCTCATGCCGTTGAGCAGGATCGCCATGGCGAGCGCCGACATCTGCTCCTCGGCGACCACGCCACGGGTGTACGCGTCCACCACCCAGTCGATCTGCGCGGACGACAGGTGCGTGCGGTCGCGCTTGGTACGGATGACGTCGACGGCGTCGAACGGTTCGTTCATCGGTTCAGGTCCTCCGGTCCGAACGCCTGCGGCAGCATGTCGGACATGGTGACGACGCCGCGGGGCGTCTCGACGAGCAGGTCGGGGCCGCCGTGCTCCCAGAGGAGCTGCCGGCACCGCCCGCAGGGGGTGATCAGCTCACCGGAGCCGGTCACGCAGGTGAAGGCGGTCAGCCGTCCCCCACCGCCCGTGACGAGCGCCGAGACCAGCGAGCACTCGGCGCACAGCGTCACGCCGTACGCGGCGTTCTCCACGTTGCAGCCCACCAGCAGCCGGCCGTCGTCGGCCGTCGCGGCCGCCCCGACGGGGTACCCGGAGTACGGGACGTAGGCGCGCTGGGCGACGTCGAGGGCGGCGGCACGCAGCGCGTCCCAGTCCACGGCGAGCTCGTGCGGGGCCACCGGCTACTCCTTGGTGTACGCGTTGGCGAGCGCTGCAGGCGGCCGCGAACGGCCCACCAGGCCCGCCACGGCGAACAGGGTGACGATGTAGGGCAGCATCAGCATGAACTGGCTCGGCACCGGGGAGCCGACCACGGAGAGCACGTTCTGCAGGTTGGTCGCGAACCCGAACAGCAGGCCGGCCAGCGCCGCACGGATCGGGTTCCACTTGCCGAAGATCATCGCGGCCAGCGCGATGAAGCCCGCTCCCGCTGTCATCTCGCGGTTGAACTGGTTGATGGACACCACGGTGTAGAAGGCCCCGCCCATGCCACCGATCGCGCCGGCGACCAGCAGGGCCCGGTAGCGGGTGCGGAGCACCCCGATGCCGACGGTGTCCGCCGCACGGGGGTGCTCCCCGACGGCCCGCAGGCGCAGACCCCACCGCGTGCGGAAGAGCGCGAACCAGACGCCCGGGACCATGAGGTACATGAGGTAGACGACGATCGTCTGGTCGAACAGGACCGGCCCGATGACGGGGATGCGGTCCAGCAGCGGGATGGGGATGCGCTCGAACCGCGTCGTGGCGTTGAGGGTCTCGGTGTTCGGCACGAGCACGAGCGAGTAGAAGAAGCTCGTCAGGCCGATGACCAGCACGTTGAGCACCACACCGACGATGATCTGGTTGACGCGGTAGGTGATCGAGAACAGCGCCAGGACCAAGGACACGAGGGCCGAGGCTGCCATCGCCGCGATCAGCCCGACCCACGGGCTGTTCGTCAGCGAACCGGCGACCGCGGCGGTGAACGCCCCCGCCAGGAGGTTGGACTCGATGGCGATGTTGATCACGCCGGAGCGCTCGCCGATGACACCGGTCATGGCGCCGTAGACCAGGGGCACCGACAGCACCAGCGCACCACCCAGCAGCCCGACCACCGACAGGTCCCGCGGGCTGCCCGCCGCGGCCCAGGCGAGGAACCCGATCAGCAGCGCCGCGGCGTACAGGCCGACCACCCAGGTCGGCGTCCGACGCCGGGCGCGGGTGGCCACCGCGGACACCACGACCAGGACGGCGGCGACCGCGCCGCACAGCCAGGCCGTCAGCATCCCCGGGACGACGTAGACCGGGATCTGGAAGAAGTCGCTCGGCGTCGACAGCGCGAAGCGCGCGCTGCCCTCGTGCGGCACGAGGAGCAGGAGCACGGCGTAGAGGGCCAGGACCACACCCAGGGCGACGGTCGTCTTCCGGGAGACCGTGCTGACCCGGCGCGGAGCGTCCTGCGGCTGGGCGGGAGCCGAACCGACGGCGGGGGCGGTCATGCCGACACCTCCTTCGCGGCCGACGTCGGCCGCTTCTTCTTCGGGGCCTTGCCCGGCTGCGGCAGGCGGAAGATGGCCCGCACCAGCGGCGGCGCGGCGATGAACAGCACGATCAGCGACTGGACCACGAGCACGATCTCGATCGGGATGCCCTCGGCGGCCTGCATGGCCGAACCGCCGGCCTTGAAGGCACCGAAGAGGATGCCGGCACCCAGCACGCCGATCGGGTTGGAGTTCCCGAGGAGGGCGACGGTGATGGCGTCGAAGCCGATCCCGGCGTCGATGTCGGCACCGAACCCGGTGGTCGAGGTGCCGAGCACCTGCGAGACGCCGGCCAGGCCGACGAGCGCACCCGCCACCAGCATCACCGACACGGTCGCGCGGGAGACGTCGATGCCCGCCACCCGGGCGGCTCGCGCGTTCTCCCCGACGGCGCGGTAGGAGAAGCCCACGGCCGACCGGTTGAGGATCCACCACACGACCGCGACGGCCACCAGCGCGAGGACGAAGCCCCAGTGCAACGGGTAGCGCTCACCCAGGAGCGGCGGCAGGATGGCCGACTCCTGCATCGGGGGCGTCCGCGGGTTCCCGGAGCCCGGTGCCTGCATGAGCCCGGGCGTCGCGAGGAAGTACGACAACAGGTAGTAGGCGACGTAGTTGAGCATGATCGTCACGATGACCTCGTGGGCACCGGTCCGCGCCTTCAGCAGACCTGCGATGCCCGCCCACAGCGCACCGGCGAGCATGCCCGCCACGACGGCCACGATCAGGTGCAGGGGGAAGGGCAGGCCGGTCACGCCGAACCCGATCCAGCCGGCCGCGCTGGCCGCCATGAGCATCTGGCCCTGACCACCGATGTTGAGCAGCCCCGCCTTGAACGCGATGGCCACGCCCAGCCCCGCCGCGATGAGCGGCGTGGCGTTGGTGAGCGTCTGGGTCAGGGGCCTGATCCCGGCGGCGAACGTGTCGGCCCGGAAGTTGTAGACGGCGCCCTGGAACAGGGCTGAGTACGCACCTCCGACGGCCTGCCCGACCGCGGCGAAGGTGTCGGCCGGCCGCGAGAAGAAGTAGCCGGCCGCGTCCTGGACGGCCTCGTCGGTCACCACGATCATCAGCGACCCGGCGAGGACCGCGAGGAGCACGGCGCCGAGCGAGACCGCCCAGCCGCCCGAGGCGATCCGGCGCAGGGCGTCCTGCCACCGGTCGTCCGGCTCCTGGTCGACCGTCCCGACCTCCCGGGCGCGCTCCTGCTGGAGCTCCTCGGCCAGCCCCGGCTCGGTGGCCGGGTCGACCTGCTCGAGCTGCTCGTCGAGGGGGTCCTCGGACGACTCTGGCGAGCGCTTCGGCGTGTCGCTCACGCGGCGTCTCCTTCGCTGGTCTCGGGCGCGATGCCGGCCATCATCAGGCCGAGCACGTCACGGGGGGTGTCCGCAGGCACGATGCCGACCACCTTGCCGCGATACATGACCATGATCCGGTCGGCGAGCGCCACGGCCTCGTCCAGCTCGGTGGACACCACGACGACGGGGATGCCCGCGTCCCGGGTCGCCACGACCTGCTGGTGGATGAACTCGATGGAGCCGACGTCGACGCCACGCGTGGGCTGCGCAGCGACGAACAGGCGCAGGTCCCGCGAGAGCTCACGAGCCAGGACGACCTTCTGCTGGTTGCCGCCGGAGAGGCGCCCCACCGGGAGATCGATGCCCGTGGTGCGCACGTCGTACTGCTGCACCTTCTCGCGGGCGAAGTCGTCACGGGCGGCCAGCTGCAGCGACCCGGCACGCACGAACGGCGGCCCGTCGGTCCGGTCCAGCACCAGGTTCTCGGCGATGGTGAACTCGCCGACCAGCCCGTCGGTGCTGCGGTCCTCGGGCACGAACCCGACCCCGGCGTCCAGCACCTGGCGCACGGACCGTCCGACCAGCTCCGCGCCGTCCAGCTGCACGGAACCGGTCACGTCCTCCTGGAGGCCCAGGAGCGCCTCGGTGAGCTCGGTCTGGCCGTTGCCCTGGACGCCGGCGACGACCAGCACCTCACCACCGCGCACGGTGAAGCTGACGCCGTCGACGACGACCTGGCCGTCGGGCTGGGCGACGACGAGGTCCGACACCTCCAGCGCGTTGTCGCGGGGGCGGGCGGGCTCCTTGTGCACCGTCAGCTCGACGGCGCGCCCGACCATGAGGGCGGCGAGCTCGTTGTCGGACGCCGTGGGCTCCGCCTCGCCGACGACCTTGCCGTGCCGGACGACGGTGATGCGGTCGGCGACCTCGCGGACCTCGCGGAGCTTGTGGGTGATGAAGACGATCGCGGTGCCCTCGTCGCGGAGCTGGCGCATGATCATCATGAGCTCGTCGGTCTCCTGCGGGGTGAGCACCGCCGTCGGCTCGTCGAAGACGAGGACGCGCGCGTCCCTGCTCAGCGCCTTGATGATCTCCACGCGCTGCTGGACGCCGACGGGCAGGTCCTCGACGAGCTGGTCGGGGTCGACGCGGAAGCCGAAGCGGGCGGCGGTGTCGCGCACGGTGGCACGCGCCGACTCCAGGTCGAGCACTCCCGCGCCCCGCGTCTCCTCGTGCCCGAGCATGACGTTCTCGGCGACCGTGAACACCGGCACCAGCATGAAGTGCTGGTGGACCATGCCGATGCCGGCCGCCATCGCGTCCCCGGGACCGGCGAAGTGCTGGACCTCGCCGTCGAGGACGATCTCGCCCTCGTCGGCCGAGTAGAGCCCGTAGAGCACGTTCATCAGGGTGGACTTGCCCGCCCCGTTCTCACCGAGGAGGCAATGGATCTCCCCGGGCTCGACCACCAGGTCGATGTGGTCGTTGGCCACCAGCGCACCGAAGCGCTTGGTGATGCCTCGCAGCTCGAGCCTCATCGCGGTGCGTCCACCCTTCCTCACGATCCCCTGGTCAGCCTAGGCCGCACGTGGCGGCGGGACACGGGGAAGGCCCCGTGCCCCGCCGCCACGGCGGTCGAACTCAGTACGCGGTCACTGGTCCAGGTAGGACGTGACCTCGAGCTCGCCGTCGATGATCTGCTGACGCAGCTCGTCGACCTCGGTCACGAGCGCCGGGTCGACCTTGTCCTCGAAGTCGTGCAGCGGGGCCAGGCCCACGCCCTCGTTCTCGAGGGTGCCGACGTAGGCCTCCGGGTCGAAGGCGCCCTCGCCGGAGGAGAGCACGGCCTCGTAGGTGGAGACGTCCATCTTCTTGAGGATCGACGTGAGCACGTACGGCTGCGTGGTCGGGTCCGTCTCGTAGAAGTCGGCGTCCACGCCGACGAGCGCGACGTCGCGGCCGGAGTCCTCGATCGCGGCGATGGCGGACTGGTAGATCGGGCCACCGACGGGCAGGATCACGTCGACACCCTGGTCCAGGATGTTCTTGGCCGTGGTCTTCGCGGTCTCGTTGGCCGCGAACCCACCCGTGAAGGCACCGTCCTCGCCGCCCTCGTAGCCGATGACCTCGACCTCGGCGCCGTTGACCTCGTTGTAGTGCTCCACGCCCTGCTTGAAGCCGTCCATGAAGATCGTGACGGTCGGGAACGGCTGGCCGCCGAACGTGCCGACCTTGCCCGCCTCCGAGTAGCCCGCCGAGAGGTAGCCGGCCAGGAACGCCGCCTCGGCCGTGTTGTAGAGCAGCGGCTTGACGTTCTCCGCGTCCTTCTCGCCGTCGAAGTCGTTGTCCGCGGCGTCGTCGACCAGGATGTAGTCGGTCTCCGGGTTGGAGTTCGCGGACTCGACCGTGGCCGGCGACAGCGCGAACCCGACGGCGACGATGGCGTTGCAGCCCTGGTCCACGAGCGACTGCACGTTGGGCTCGTAGTCGGTCTCCGACTGCGACTGGACCTCGCGGAACGCCGCGCCCAGCTCGTCGGCGGCCTTCTTGGCGCCCTCGTAGCTGAGCTGGTTGAAGCTCTTGTCGTCGAACCCGCCCTCGTCCGAGACGATGCAGGCCGTGAAGTCGGACTCCGCCGCAGCGGTCTCGGTCGATTCCCCGGTGGTCTCCTCGGGGGCCGAGCCGCACGCCGCGAGGGTCAGCGCGGCGGCACCTGCGAGGGCGGTGAGCTGGATGGCTCTCTTCACCTGTCACTCCTGTCGATGAGGGTGGGTGAGCGCGGGCGCTCGCCCGTCTCACGATCAGAGACGGCAAGCCTAACCACCGCTCGGGGTCCCCGACGCCGCGAGGGCCTCCCGTGGCCGAGTCGTTATCGAAGCGGTACGTCCGCGGACACCCGGGGACCGAGGACGAAACGTGCCAGCAACCTGGCGCCGATCCCGATGGCGCGCTCGTCGACCACCAGGTCGCCCTGGTGGATGTCGTAGCGGCGCTCGCCGGGCGTCGCGGTGCCGAGGCGGGCCATCGCGCCCGGCACCTTCGTCAGGTACCACGCGAAGTCCTCGCCGCCGAGCGACTGCTCGGTCAGGACCACGCCGTCGTCGCCCAGGACCGCCGCGCCGGCCGCCTCGAGCCGAGCCGTCACGTCGGCGTCGTTGTCGACCGGTGGCACTCCCCGGACGTGGTGCACGCTGACGTCGACGTCGTAGGCGGCCACGACCTGCTCGACGGCGTCGAGCAGCACCTGGCCGGCCTTCTCCCAGGCGCGCACGTCGAGGCAGCGCAGCGTGCCCTTGGCGACCCCCGACATCGGGATCGTGTTGTGCGCGTGCCCCGCCTCCACGGCGCCCCACGTGAGGTTCACCCCGGAGCGCGGGTCGAGCCGGCGGCCCAGCACGGCGGGCACCTGCGTGACGACCTGCCCGAGGGCGTAGACGACGTCACCGGTGAGGTGCGGGCGGGACGTGTGCCCGCCGCCCGAGGACAGGGTCACCGTCACCAGGTCGGACGCCGAGGTGATCGGGCCGATCCGCGTCCCGACCCGTCCGACGTCGAGCTTCGGCTCGGCGTGCACCGCCGCGATCCGGTCGACGCCGTCGAGCACGCCCTGGGCGATGACGTCGTGCGCCCCGCCGGGCATGGTCTCCTCGGCCGGCTGGAAGATGAGGCGGGCACCGACCTCGAGGAGGCCCTCCGCGTCCAGCCGGGCCAGCGCGAGCCCGGCCCCGAGGACCACGGCGGCGTGCACGTCGTGGCCGCAGGCGTGGGCGACGCCGGGGACCGTCGAGGCGAAGTCGCAGCCGCACAGGTCGTCCAGGGGCAGCGCGTCGATATCGGCGCGCAGCGCCACCCGGCCGCGCCCCGGGACGTCGGGACCGACGTCGCACACCAGACCCGTGGTCTCGAGCATCCGCGGCCGCAGGCCGGCCGCACGCAGGCGCTCGGCGAGCACCGCCGTCGTCCGGACCTCCTCCCAGGAGACCTCCGGGTGCGCGTGCAGGTCGCGACGCACGGCGACGAGCTCCGGCTCGAGCTCCGCCACCACGGCGTCGAGACGCCCGGCCGCCGTGCCGACGTCGCCGCTCACAGCAGGTCCTCGCGACCGTGGTCCCGCACCGCGTCGACCATGCGCCGCACCTGCTGGGCACGCGCCCGGGTGGTCACCAGGAGCGCGTCGGGGGTGTCGACCACGACCACGTCGTCGATGCCGAGCAGCGTCACCGTGCGCCCGCTCGCCGGGACCACGACCGACCCGGCGCTCTGGACCCGGACCACGTCCGCGCCGTCGCCGAGGACCTTCGACCCGGAGTCGTCGTCGGCCGGCAGCAGCGCGGCGAGCGAGTTGAAGTCGCCGACGTCGTCCCAGCCGAACGTGCCGGGCACCATCGCGACACCGCCCGCCGCGGCCACCGGCTCGGCCACGGCGTGGTCGATGGCGATCTTCTCCAGGCCGGGCCACACCTCGGCGAGGACCCGGGCGCGCTCGGGGGTGTCCCAGGCGTCGGCGACGCGACGCAGCCCGTCGTGCAGGGCCGGGCGCTGGTCGGCGAGGTGGCCGAGCAGCACGCTCGTGGACGCCACGAAGATCCCGGCGTTCCACCGGTACTCCCCCGAGGCCAGGTACTCGCGTGCCGTCGCGGCGTCCGGCTTCTCGGTGAAGCCGCGCACGTGCACCGCGCTCGGGGCGCCCGCCACGTCGAGCGGGCTCCCGCCGTGCACGTAGCCGAACGCGGTCGACGGGCGGGACGCGGCGATGCCGACGGTCGTGACATACCCCGCCCGGGCCGCCTCGACCGCCTCGTGGACCGACCGCTCGAAGTCCGCCCGCCCGGTCACGACCTGGTCCGCCGCGAAGGAGCCGAGCACCACGTCGCCCACCCGACGTTCCAGCACGGCCGCGGCCAGGCCGATCGCCGCCATCGAGTCCCGCGGGCTCGGCTCCGGCAGCACCTGGTCCGCCCCCACGCCCGGCAGCTGCTCGCGCACCGCCGCGACGTGCCGCTCGCCGGTGACGACGAGGATCCCGTCGTCACCGGCGAGCGGGGCCAGCCGGTCGGCGGTCGCCTGCAGCAGCGTCCGCCCGGATCCCGTGAGGTCGTGCAGGAACTTCGGGCGGTCGGCACGGGAGACCGGCCACAGCCGGGTGCCGGACCCTCCCGCCGGGACGACGGCGCGGAAACCGGGAATGGCAGACGAAGGCATGCTCGCAGCATAGTGACGGGTTCCCGCCGGCCGACACGAAGGCTGTGGAATGTGTCACAGAAACCGCACAGAGACGCCGTTTTCGGAAACTCCGTGACCCGATCGCGACCCGGTGTCACTACAGTGACTTCACGTAACCCCGCCCGAATCCGCCAATGGAGGCTCCCCCGTGCCGACTGCTCCCGCTGGCACGCTCTACCGCGGCCGCGAAGGCATGTGGTCGTGGGTCGCGCACCGCGTGACCGGCGTGCTCATCTTCTTCTTCCTGCTCGTCCACGTCCTCGACACGGCGCTCGTGCGGGTCTCCCCCGAGGCGTACAACGCCGTCATCGGCACGTACCAGACGCCGATCATGGGGCTCGGCGAGGCCGGCCTGGTGGCCGCCATCGTCTTCCACGCCTTCAACGGCATCCGCGTGGCGCTGGTCGACTTCTGGGCCAAGGGCCCCCGGTACCAGCGGGTCATGCTGTGGGTCGTCCTCGGCCTGTTCGTCGTGACCATGGCCGGGTTCCTGCCCCGCCACCTGATGAACGTCTTCGGAGGCCACTGATGAGCACCCAGACCGCGATCCCCACCCCGCGATCCCCGTACGCGCGGCGCAAGACCACCCGCGGCAACTACGAGCTGTACTCGTGGGTCTTCATGCGGGCCTCGGGCGTGCTGCTGGTCGTCCTCGTCTTCGGCCACCTGTTCGTCAACCTCATGGTCGGCGACGGCGTCAAGGCGATCGACTTCGCCTTCGTGGGCGGCAAGTGGGCCAGCCCGTTCTGGCAGATGTGGGACCTGGCCATGCTGTGGCTCGCCATGATCCACGGCACCAACGGCGTGCGCACCATCATCAACGACTACGCCGAGCGGGACGTCACGCGCGGGATCCTCAAGAGCCTGCTCCTGGTGGCCTTCACGTTCACCGTCGTGCTCGGCACCCTGGTCATCTTCACGTTCGACCCGTGCCCGACGGACGCCCCGGCCGAGCTGCTCGCCTCGTTCTGCACGGCCTGAGCCCGCGCATCCCCCCAGCCCGCTGATCCACCACTCGCCGCAGGAGGCATCGGAACCGATGCAGACCCACCAGTACGACGTCGTCATCGTCGGCGCAGGCGGCGCCGGCATGCGCGCGGCGCTCGAGGCCTCGAAGGGGGCCCGCACCGCGGTCATCTCCAAGCTGTACCCCACGCGTTCCCACACCGGCGCCGCCCAGGGCGGCATGTGCGCCGCCCTGGCGAACGTCGAGGAGGACAACTGGGAGTGGCACACCTTCGACACCATCAAGGGCGGCGACTACCTCGTCGACCAGGACGCCGCGGAGGTCATGGCCAAGGAGGCCATCGACGCCGTGCTGGACCTGGAGCGGATGGGCCTGCCGTTCAACCGCACGCCGGAGGGCCGGATCGACCAGCGCCGCTTCGGCGGCCACACCCGCAACCACGGTGAGGCCGCGGTGCGCCGCGCCTGCTACGCCGCGGACCGCACCGGCCACATGATCCTGCAGACGCTGTACCAGAACTGCGTCAAGCAGGACGTGGAGTTCTTCAACGAGTTCTACGTGCTGGACCTGCTCACCGACCACGACCTCACCACCGAGGACATCGAGGACGGCGCGGAGGTCAACGCGACCGGCGTCGTCGCCTACGACCTGGCCTCGGGCGAGACCCACGTGTTCCAGGCGAAGGCGATCATCTTCGCCACGGGCGGCGCGGGCAAGATCTTCAAGACGACGTCCAACGCCCACACCCTCACCGGCGACGGGATGGCCCTGGCCTACCGCCGCGGTCTGCCGCTGGAGGACATGGAGTTCTTCCAGTTCCACCCCACCGGCCTCGCGGGCCTGGGCATCCTGCTCTCGGAGGCCGCACGCGGCGAGGGCGGCATCCTGCGCAACTCCGAGGGCGAGCGCTTCATGGAGCGCTACGCCCCCACCATCAAGGACCTGGCGCCGCGCGACATCGTCGCCCGGTCCATGGCCAACGAGGTGCGCGAGGGCCGCGGTGCCGGTCCCAACAAGGACTACGTGCTGCTCGACCTGACGCACCTGGAGCCGGCGCACATCGACGCCAAGCTGCCGGACATCACCGAGTTCGCCCGCACCTACCTCGGTATCGAGCCGTACACCGAACCGGTGCCGGTGTACCCCACCGCGCACTACGCGATGGGTGGCGTGCCGACCAACATCAAGGGCGAGGTGCTCCGCGACGGCCACAACGTCGTCAAGGGCCTGTACGCCGCCGGTGAGGTCGCCTGCGTCTCCGTGCACGGGTCGAACCGCCTCGGCACCAACTCGCTGCTCGACATCAACGTCTTCGGCAAGCGTTCCGGCCGCTCGGCCGCCGCCTACGCCCAGACGGTGGAGCAGCACCTGCCGATCCCGGAGAACCCCGCCGCCCGCGTCGAGGCGCAGCTCAGCGAGATGCGTGACCGCCCCGAGGGCGAGCGCGTGGCCGAGGTCCGCAAGGCGCTGCAGGAGACCATGGACGCCAACGCCCAGGTGTTCCGCACGCGCGAGTCGCTCGAGCAGGCCGCGGCCGACATCCGCGACCTGCAGAAGCGCTACAAGAACGTGTCCGTCCAGGACAAGGGCACCCTGTTCAACACCGACCTCCTCGAGGCGATCGAGCTGGGCTTCCTGCTCGACATCGCCGAGGTGACGGTGGTCGCGGCGCTCAACCGCCGCGAGTCGCGCGGCGGCCACTACCGCGAGGACTACCCGGACCGCGACGACACCAACTACATGCTGCACACGATGGCGTACCGCCGTCCGACGTCGGCTCCCGACGCCGCCGACGGGCACGTCGAGGGCTACTTCGACCACGTCGAGGACTTCGGGGACTACAAGGTGGTCCTGGGGTCCAAGACCGTCACCCAGACGCGCTACGAGCCGATGGAGCGGAAGTACTGATGACTGCTGTTCTGGAAAACACCACGGAATCCGCCCAGGACGGGCAGGCCGGAGCCGTCGCGTCCTTCGAGGTCACGCTGAAGATCCGCCGGTTCAACCCGGAGGTCTCCGAGGAGGCCGTCTGGGAGGAGCACACCGTCACGGCGCACGGGACCGACCGCGTGCTGGACGCCCTGCACAAGATCAAGTGGGAGCTGGACGGTTCCCTGACGTTCCGCCGCTCGTGCGCCCACGGTGTGTGCGGCTCGGACGCCATGCGCATCAACGGTCGCAACCGGCTGGCCTGCAAGACGCTCCTCAAGGACGTCAACCCGGACAAGCCGATCACGGTCGAGCCCATCAAGGGCCTGCCCGTGGTGAAGGACCTCGTGGTCGACATGGAGCCGTTCTTCGCCTCCTACCGCGAGATCATGCCGTTCCTCATCACCTCCGGGAACGAGCCCAGCCGCGAGAACATCCAGTCGCAGGCCGACCGTGACCGGTTCGACGACACCACCAAGTGCATCCTGTGCGCCGCGTGCACGTCGTCGTGCCCGGTGTTCTGGACGGACGGCCAGTACTTCGGCCCGGCCGCGATCGTCAACGCGCACCGGTTCATCTTCGACTCGCGCGACGAGGGTGCCACCCAGCGCCTGGAGATCCTCAACGACAAGGAGGGCGTGTGGCGCTGCCGCACGACCTTCAACTGCACCGAGGCCTGCCCGCGCGGCATCGAGGTCACCAAGGCGATCCAGGAGGTCAAGCGGGCGATGATCACCCGCGCCTTCTGAGCTGTTCGTCCAGCGGGGCCGAAGGTGCCCTGCACGGTCGCGTTCACGGGCGCTGCGCGCCCTCCACTTCGGGGATGACGACCGTGCAGGACACCTTCGGCCCCGCTTCGTCGTCCGTCCCGGCGAAGGCGCGAGGTAGCGCACGACCGCGCCAGGTAGCGGCCCTCAGTAGTCGTAGAGTCCTCGTCGCACGCCTCGAACGACGGGACTGTACGGCCGCCCGCTCCCGCGGCCCCGGTGCACCTGCCGTTCGATCTCGGCCTCCCGCTGCATCGCGGCGACCGCCTGCTCTGCCCGCTCGATCTCGTCCAGCCGCGGAGGGTCGTACACCCACGCGCACACCAGCAACAGGACCCGGGCGACGAAGTTGACGAGCACCAGCACCGCGGCGAGCGTCACGAACGACGCCAGGATGGCGTTCCGCGACGCGGTGGCCGACACCAACGACGTCCCGACCAGGCGCAGAGCGCTCGTGGCCAGGCCCGCGATCAGACATCCCAGGACGAGGTCCCTCGTGCGGCGCGGGCGCACCTGCGCGACGATGCGGACGATCAGGTAGACCAGCACCGCGTCCAGCACAAGACTCACGGCATAGGAGCCAAGGCTGAGCGTCCAGCCCAGCACGATCGAGTCACCGAACCAGCGGGTGATCTGCCCCCTGACCGTCTGGGAGACGATGCTCGCCGCGGCGGTGGTCACCAGCATCACGCCGAGGAGCAGGAACCCGACGAGCTGCCACACCTTGGACAGGACGAAGTTCACTCCGACCACCGGGGCGTCGAACATCGAACGCACCGAGTGCCGGAGCGCACCCATCACGCTGATCGCCGTCCACAGGAAGACCACCGCGGCGACGGCAGTGGTCCAGCTCCACGCCGAGTCCAGCACGAGCGACGCGGGATCGACGAGGCCGGGATCGTCCGGGTCGCTCGGGTCCTCCTTGAGCAGCCCCGGCACCCACGCGTCGATCTCCTTGAAGACCTGGTCCTTCAGCTCCGGACGGCTCCCGAGGGTGGCCGAGAAGGCACTGACCCCGATGGTGAGGGCCGCACCCAGAGAGAACAGCGCCGAGTAGGCGATCCCGCCGCAGAGCAGATTCCCGCGGCGCGCCAGGTACCACTTGACGGCACGGACGGAACGCAGGTCGAACGCCCACTGGACGAGGCCGACCACCAGGTCACGGAGGCGGGCGAGTCTGTCGGGCACGCCCCGACCCTATCGAGCCGTCCCGCGGTCGGCAGGTCGGTCAGGCAGGGCGGTCATGCGTGGCCGGCGGCCGGGCTCCCCCGGAGGGCGAAGGACCGCTGCGGTCGCCACACGCCGTCGTCCCCGTGCTCGTACATCCAGACGGCGGAGACGGCGAAGACCGCCTCGAACGCGCTCATGTCGCGGAACGCCCGGTCGAGCGCCTCGTCGGGCACCTCGTGCGCGACGGTCACGTGCGGGTGGTAGTTGAACCGGAGATCCTGCGCGAGCACCCCCGACCGGGCCTGTTCCTCGAGCAGCTCGCACTCCGCGATGCCCTCCGCGAGAGCGACGAACACGACCGGCGAGATGGGGCGGAACGTGGCCGTGCCACGCAGGTGGATTCGGAACGGCGGCGTCTCGCCGGCGATCTTCTCCAGGTGCTCGCAGACGGCCGGCAGGACCGACGAGTCGACGACGGTCGGGCCGATCACCGTGATGTGCGGCGGGATCGCCGCGGCGAGCGGGTCGCCGACGTCGGCGCGCGCCTCCTGCAGCTGCGTGGCGTACGGCTCGGGGATCGCGATGGCGATCCCGATCCGCACCTGGTCGGGGCCTCGGGGGGGCAGGTTCACCGGTTGCCTCGCGGCAGGAGCCCGAACCGGTCGAAGTACCGGTCCCGGACACCGCCGGCGATCTCGCGGGCCCGTGCCGCGCCGTCGTCGAGCACCTTGTCGAGCTGCGCCGGGTCGGCCAGGTAGGTGTTCGCGCGCTCCTGGAACGGCTCGAGGAAGGCCACGACGGCGTCCGCCAGGTCGACCTTGAGGTAGCCGTAGCCGCGCCCGTCGTACTCGGCCGCGATGTCGTCGATCGCGCGTCCGGTGACGGCGGAGAAGATGGTCAGCAGGTTGGAGATGCCCGGCTTCTTCTCCCGGTCGAAGTAGACAGCGTAGGACTCGTCGGCATCGGTCACCGCGGACTTGATCGCCTTGGCGGCCTTCCGCGGGTTCTCGAGCAGCCAGATGACGCCCTTGCCGCCGGCGTTGGACTTCGACATCTTGGCGGCCGGGTTCTGCAGGTCCTGGATCTTCGCCGTGGCGGTGACGATGTACGGGTCCGGCACCACGGAGGTCCCGGCGCCGAACCGTGCGTTGAGCCGCTCGGCGATGTCGCGCGTCAGCTCGAGGTGCTGACGCTGGTCCTCGCCGACCGGCACCAGGTTCGCGTCGTAGACGAGGATGTCGGCCGCCATGAGCACCGGGTAGGTGAACAGACCCACGGTGGTGCCCTCGGTACCCTGCTTGGCCGACTTGTCCTTGAACTGCGTCATCCGGCTCGCCTCGCCGAACCCGGTCTGGCAGCTCAGGAGCCAGGCGAGCTCGGTGTGCTCGGGAACGTGCGACTGCACGAAGAGTGTCGACCGTGCCGGGTCGACCCCTCCGGCGAGGTACTGGGCCGCCGTGGCACGGGTGCGCTCACGCAGGGCGACCGGGTCCGGGTTGACCGTCAGCGCGTGCAGGTCCACGACGCAGTACAGCGCGTCGTGGTCCTCCTGGAGCGCGACCCACTGCGTCAGCGCGCCGAGGTAGTTTCCCAGGTGCAGCGAGGAGTCGGTGGGCTGCATGCCGGACAGGATGCGGGGCCGGGGCGCCACAGGCGCGCCCGGGACGGTGGAGTCGGACATGGGGCTCATTCTGACAGGTCGGACGGGGCGGTCGGAAACGCGCGGGACGTCGGTGGGCGGTGGTCGGTCCTTCTCATGTGGCCTCGTCGTCGAACGGCGCGGGCTCCGCCGCAGCCGTCCTCGACGGCGCGGCGCCGACCCCTGCCGCCGTGGCCGCCGCGCTGCCCGTGCCGGCGTAGCCGGCCGTGCGGCGCGTGGTGCGGGGCGCCGGCTCGTCGTCGAGGAGGGCCTCCTTCACGATGCGGCGCGGGTCGTACTGCCGCGGGTCGAGCTTCTGCCAGTCGACGTCCTTGAGCTCGTCGCCGAACTCGTCGTCGATGCGCTCCTTGGCACCCTGCAGGGCGGCCTTGCCCTGGCGCACGAGCGTGCCGAGCTGGCCGGCGTAGTGCGGCAGGCGCTCGGGGCCGATGAGCACCAGAGCGAGCACGATGATGACGACGAGCTCGCCGCCGTTGATCCCGAAGAATCCCACGCCCGACAGCCTAGCCCGCGCTCGAACGCGTCCGGTACCCGCTCACTCGCTCGGGCGCTCCTGCAGCACGACGCGGACGTCCCGCTCGTCGTCGCCGCTGCGGACCCGCAACGTCACGGCGTCGCCGGGCTGGCTGGCCCGGATCGCCACGATGAGCTCGTCGCTCTGCGCCACGGGGCGGCCGTCGATCTCCAGGATGATGTCGCCGGCCCGGATCCCGGCCACGTCCGCCGGGCCCCCGTCGGTCACCGGTGCGTTCCCCTGCTGCGCCTCCTCGGCGACCTTGACGCCCTCACCCGTGTAGCTCGAGTCCAGCAGCACCCCGATGACGGGATAGGTGGCCTGGCCGGACTCGATGAGCTGCTCGGCGGTGGTGCGCACCTGGTTCGCCGGGATGGCGAAGCCGAGCCCGATGCTGCCGGTCGCCTGCATGGCGCCCGGCGGCTGCGCGATCGCCGAGTTGATCCCGATGACCTCGCCGGCCGCGTTGACGAGCGGACCGCCCGAGTTGCCGGGGTTGATCGCGGCGTCGGTCTGGATCGCGTCGATGAACGCCGTCGTCGCCTGGTCCCCGGCCTGCACGGGCCGGTGCAGCGCGCTGACGATGCCGGCGGTGACGGTCGAGTCGAGACCGAGCGGCGCCCCGACGGCCAGCACCTCGTCGCCGACCACGACGTCGTCCGAGTCACCCAGCGCGAGCGGCGTGAGCCCGTCGGCGTCGATCTTCACCACGGCCAGGTCGTAGTCCGAGGTCCGGCCGACCACCTCGCCCTCGTGCTCGCTGCCGTCGGCCAGGACGACGACGACCTCACCGCCGCCGGTCCCCGCCGCCACGACGTGGTCGTTGGTCAGGACGTAGCCGTCCGCCCGCAGCACGAACCCCGAGCCGCTGGAGACGCTGTCGTCGGCACCGGTGACCTCGAACGACACGACCGACGGCAGGACGTCCGCGGCGGTCGAGGCGAGGGAACCCTCCGGCCGGTCGAACCCTGCCGCGGCCTCGGCGCTGCCCGTCGCGGCCGGCAGCCGTGCGGACGGGTCGCCGTCGGAGCCGGCCCCGGAGATCCGGTCGCCCGCGAACCCGCCCAGGAGCCCGACCAGCAGGGCGAGGACGAGGATCCCGGCGACACGCGCTCCGCCGAGGCGAGCGCGCGGCGGGTCCGGCGTCCCCGCGCCCGTCGGCGCGGGCTCCCCGGACGGCGATCCCTCCGACGGCGATTCCTCCGATGGCGGTCCCTCCGACGGCGGCCCGGCCGGCCCCGGAGGGGACGGCTCGGTGCGTGCGCCACGCGGCGCCGAGGGCGACGTCGGGCCCGGGGTCGGCGACGGGGCCGGGGTCGGAGGCACCTGCACCGGCGCCGGGTCCGGCCGCCGCGCCGGCGGCTCGGGCGCCGCGAAGAGGTCCGAGGGGTCCTGGTGCGTCATGGGCGGGTGAGTGCTCCTGTCACGGTGGTCCAGCCGCGGGTGATCCGGGGTACGACCCCCGCATCGTAGGCATCGTCGGGGAACGCGGCGACCACGTCGACCAGGACGTCGTGGGGGGCGTCGGTCGTCGCCTCGACGACCATGTCGCCCGCCTGCCACGCGACGTGCCACGGGTCCCGCATCAGCACGTGCACGTCGTCCCGTCCGGGGACGTCCAGGCGCACGTCGGACCGGACCACGTCGGCGAGTCGACCGGGTCGCTCGCGGACCACCACGGGGCCCTCGGGTCCCGCCAGGTGGATCTCGACGACCTCGCCGTCGGTCCGGACGTCGGTGAGTTCGTAGCCGGCCGGCAGGGCGCCGGGCGCGACGTACGACTCGTCCGGCGCGACGGCGTCGGTCACGCTCGTCGACACCTCGTCCGTCCCGGCGAGCATGCTCAGCGCCGCCGCGCGGGACGTCTCGGGCGAGACGACGGGAGCCTGCCCCAGCACGAACAGGGCGCAGCCCAGCACGCCCGCACCGCCGGCCCCCACGAGGACCAGCCGACGACGACGGCGCCGCCGTGCCGAGCCGGCGATGTCGCCGGTGAGGGTGGTCCGCCACGCCTCCGGCGTCTGCCACGTGGTGTCCCGGTCGGGGGCGCGCAGCGGGTCGTGGTCCGTCGACGGGATGGACGCGGACAGGGCGAGCAGCCGTGCGGTGAGCTCCGGCGTCGGTGCCACGTCGCAGGCCTGCGACAGCCGGCGGCGGGCCGCCCGCGCCGCCTCCAGCTCGGCCGCGCACAGACGGCAGGCCGCGACGTGGCAGAGCGCCCGGTCCGTCTCGGCCGGGCCGAGCTGGCCGTCGGCGAGGGCGCTCACCCGGTCCCCGAGGTGACCGCTCATCGCACCACCTCGGCGCGTCGGTGCTCGAGCGCGTCGCGGAGCTGGGCCCGCGCACGGTGGATGCGGGACCGGACCGTGCCGATCTTGATGCCGAGCGTCACCGCGATCTCCTCGTAGCTGAGGCCCTCGATGTCGCACAGGACGACCGCGGCACGGTACTCCGGCCGCAGGGCGTCCAGCGCCGCCTGCACGTCGTTGTCGAGGTGGGTGTGCTCGAACCCGCGCTCCGGCCGCGCGCGGTCGTCGGTGGCCTCGACGCGCGAGGCGTCCTCGCCCATGGCCTCGAACCGGATGCGCTTCTTGCGCCGGACCTGGTCGAGGAACAGGTTCGTGGTGATGCGGTGCAACCAGCCCTCGAACGTGCCCGGCGTGTAGCTGGACAGGGAGCGGAAGACGCGCAGGAACGTCTCCTGCGTCAGGTCCTCGGCGTCCTGCTTGTCGCCGGTGAGGCGGTACGCCAGCCGGTACACGCGTGCGGAGTGCTCGCGGACGATCTGGTCCCACGACGGAGGTACCCAGCCCGCGGCAGGGTCGGGCGCTGCAGGGTCGGTACGGTCAGCGGTCTCGGTCATCACGGCCATGGTCCCATGCGAACGTGTGAGCGCCCTGGGAGGTTCCCACGTACGATCGCAGCGCAGCAATCCGAGGGGGCCGCCATCACCACCGGGGTCGGTGCCCAGGACGACCCGACGGCCGCCTGGGCCTTCAGCGAGACGTACCTCGCCGAGGACGTGACGCTCCTGCGCGCCCGCGAACGGGCCGCGGAGCTGGGCTGCGCCACCGTCTCCCCCGGCACGGGAGCGCTCCTGCGGGTGGTGGCCGCGGCCCTCCGGGCCCGCGCCGTCGTCGAGATCGGCACCGGCGCCGGGGTGGCCGCGCTCTGGCTGCTGCGCGGCATGGCGCCGGACGGCGTGCTGACCACGATCGACCCGGAGTCCGAGCACCAGCGTGCCGCCAAGGTGGCGTTCGCCGAGGAGGGCGTCCCGGTGCACCGCACCCGGACCATCGTCCGGCCGCCCCTCGACGTCCTGCCCCGGTTGTCCGACGGCGCCTACGACCTGGTGCTGGTGGCGACCGATCCCCCGGCCTACGCCGACTACGTGGAGGCTGCGGTGCGCCTCCTCCGGCCCGGCGGGGTCCTCGTCGTGGTGGACGCCCTGCTGGGCGGGCGCGTCGCAGATCCCGACCGGCGCGACGAGACGACCACGCTCGTCCGGCGCCTCGCCCACGCGGTGCGCGACGACGAGCGCCTCGCCCCGGCGATCGTCCCGGTCGGCGAGGGCACCCTGCTGGCCGTGCGCCGGTAGCAGCCGGGCCGCGGCACGACGACGGGCGCGGAGCAGGTGTCTGCTCCGCGCCCGTGAGTTCGTACGTCGTCAGCCCGAGCCGACTCAGCCGGTGACGGCCTGGAGGGCCTCGCCCAGCTCGCCGGCCTCGGTCGCGTTCAGCTCGACGACCAGGCGACCGCCGCCCTCCAGCGGGACACGCATGACGATGCCGCGTCCCTCCTTGGTGACCTCGAGCGGTCCGTCGCCCGTCCGCGGCTTCATCGCAGCCATGTGTGGCTCTCCATTTCCGTTGTCCGGTTCCCCAACTGCCTCAGCCCCGCCCGTCGCCCCGGCGACGGGTCAACGCTGCCGGCACGGCCACGCAGCTCGAGGCGTGCCTCACCATTCTACTGCGGGCCGGGTCGTCCCTGGTCACGCCATCCCGCGCAGAGCCGCACGAGGCGGCGCCTCGTCGCGGACGGCCGCCACCATCTCGAGCGCCTGCCGCGTCGCCGCGACGTCGTGCGCCCGGAAGACCCGGGCGCCGTGCCACGCCGCGAGCGCCGTCGCGGCGAGCGTGCCCGCCAACCGGTCCGCCGGCGGGAGGTCGAGCGTCTCCCCGACGAAGTCCTTGCGGCTCAGCGCCATGAGGACGGGGAACCCGAGCCCGGCGAGCGCCTCCGTGCGACGCAGGAGGTGCAGCGAGTGCCACGTGTTCTTGCCGAAGTCGTGCGTGGGGTCCACGAGCACCGACGACGGCGGCACGCCGCACGCGACGGCCCGCTCGGCCGCGTCGCGCAACGTCGTCAGCACGTCCTGGGTGACGCCGTCGCGCGGATCCTCGGGGGTGCCGTGCTGGGTGCCGTCAGCGCCGCCGGCGCCCGGCGGGTACTCCACCCGCCAGGGGTCGGTGCGGGGCCGCGCCCCGCCCGTGTGCGAGCAGACGACGCCCACCCCGGCCGCGCCCGCGACCTCGACCAGCGCCGGGTCGTGACCGGCCCACGTGTCGTTGATGAGGTCCGCACCGGCACGAACGGCCGCGCGGGCGACCTCGGAGCGCCAGGTGTCGACGCTCAGGAGCAGGTCGGGCAGCTCGGCGCGCACCCGCTCGACGAACGGCACGACGCGATCGATCTCCTCGGCGACGCCCACCTCGGGGCCGGTGCCCGCCCGCACCCCGCCGACGTCGAGGATCGCGGCGCCCTCGGCCCACGCGGCGTGGGCGGCCGCGAGCGCCGGGCCGTCGTCGGCGAACCGGGCCGGCGCGTAGAACGAGTCGCTGGTGCGGTTGACGATGGCCATGACCACCGGGCGGGACACCCCGCCGGGCCCGCGGCCGACCTCGCGGCCGCGCAGCACGAGGGGTGCGCCCGCGGGCGGGATCACGAGCGGAACTCGGCGGCCAGCGCCCGGCCTCGCTCGACGACGTGCTCGACCGCGTCCTCGGCGGAGTCGGTCAGGTGGAGCAGGTCGAGGTCGGTGGGGTTGATCATGCCGCGGTCCACGACGGCGGTGCGCACCCACTCGAGCAGGCCGCCCCAGTAGTCGGTCCCGACGAGCACCAGGGGGAACCCGGTGACCTTGTGGGTCTGCACGAGGGTGATCGCCTCGAAGAGCTCGTCGAAGGTGCCGAACCCGCCCGGCAGCACGACGAACCCCTGGGCGTACTTGACGAACATCGTCTTGCGCGCGAAGAAGTACCGGAAGCTGACGCCACGGTTGACGAACTCGTTCATGCCCTGCTCGAAGGGCAGCTCGATGCCCAGCCCGATCGACGTCCCGCCGGCGTCCGACGCACCCTTGTTCGCGGCCTCCATGATGCCGGGGCCACCACCGGTGATCACCGCGTAGCCCGCGTCGACCAGGCGGCGGCCGACCTCCACGGCGAGCTGGTAGTCCTCGTGGTCGGGTCGTGTGCGGGCGGAGCCGAACACCGAGACGGCCGGGCCGACCTCGGCGAGCGCGCCGAACCCCTCGACGAACTCGGCCTGGATGCGCATCACCCGCCACGGGTCCGAGTGCACCCAGTCGGTCCCGTCCCCCGGGGCCAGCAACCGCTGGTCCGTGGTGGTGTCAGGGATCTCGGTGCCGCGCAGCAGGACGGGCCCCTTGCGGTACCCCTGGCCGGTCTGCTGGACACCCTCGTCGGTACGGTCGCTCATGGGACCGACACTACTGACCGCGCAGCCAGGTGCGCAGCGCGTCGCGGCACATGGCGAGCTCACGTACCGGCACCCGCTCGTCGTCGGCGTGGGCCAGCGAGGGGTCGCCCGGGGCGAAGTTGACCGCGGGGATACCGAGCTCCGCGAAGCGCGCGACGTCGGTCCACCCGAACTTGGGCTTCGGCACTCCGCCGGTGAGCGCGAGCACCGCCGCGGCGAACTCGGCGGCGAGCGGGTCGTCGAGACCCGGGCGCGCGGCGGGCGAGGAGTCGGTGACCGTCACCTCGTAGCCGTCGAAGAGCTCGCGCAGGTGCGCCTCGGCCTCGGCCAGCGTGCGCGAGGGGGCGAACCGGTAGTTCACGGTGACGGTGCAGGCGTCCGGCACCACGTTGCCCGCGATGCCGCCGCGGATCCCGACGGCGTTCATGCCCTCGCGGTAGACGAGGCCGTCGACCCCGACCTCGGCCGCCTCGTAGGCCGCGAGCCGGGCGAGGATCGGCGCGGCGGCGTGGATCGCGTTCTCCCCCCGCCAGGACCGCGCCGAGTGGGCCGCGACGCCGCGGGTGCGCACGTCGACACGGATCGTGCCCTGGCAGCCGCCCTCGATGTCGGCCGCGGTCGGCTCGCCGAGGACGGCGAAGTCACCGGCGAGCAGCTCAGGGTGGTTCCGCGCCAGCCGCCCCAGCCCGCTCTTGGACGCCTCGACCTCCTCGTGGTCGTAGAACACGTAGGTCAGGTCCACGACCGGCTCGCTGCCGGGACGTCCCAGCTCGACGGCGAGCGCCAGCATCACCGCGATCCCCGCCTTCATGTCGACGGTGCCGCGCCCCCACAGGACGCGGTCGTCGCCGGTGCCCTCCAGACGCGTCGGCAGGTTCGGCGGGTCGGTGAGCGGCACGGTGTCGAGGTGGCCCGCCAGCACGACCCGACGGTCCCGGCCGAGCAGCGTGCGCGCGACGACGGCGTCCCCGTCGCGGGTCACCTCCAGGTGGGGCTGCCCGCGCAGGAGGGCCTCGACGGCGTCGGCCAGCGCCTCCTCGTCCCCCGAGACGGACTCGATGTCGCACACGGCGGCGAGCACGTCCACGAGGTCGGACGTGGGGATCTCCACCGGGTCGAACAGGACGGGATCGAAGCGGTTCTGCTGGCTGGTCACGCGTTCATCGTGCCACCCCGCGCCGATAGGCTGCTCCCATGACGACGCCCACCACCTCTGACCGCACCGCCTGGGGACTCGGCCTCGCGACCGTGGCCGACGACGGCAGCACGCTCGACGTCTGGTACCCCGCCCCCCAGCTGGGGGTGGCGCCCGACGACGTCGACGTGCCGGCCGATCTGGCGGCCCTCTCGCAGCGGGACGACGCGCGGCGGGTGGACGTCGCCGTCGTGCGCACCGAGATCGACCTGGACGCGCCGCCGACCGACGCCGCGGACGCCTACCTGCGGCTGCACCTGATCTCCCACCGGCTGGTGGCGCCCCACGGGCTGAACCTCGACGGGTTGTTCGGCAGGCTCACCAACGTGGTGTGGACCTCCCACGGACCGTGCAGCGTCGAGGGCTTCGAGATCACCCGCCTGCGCCTGCGCGCGTCGACGGACAAGCCCGTCACGGTGTACGGCATCGACAAGTTCCCGCGCATGGTCGACTACGTCGTGCCGTCCGGCGTGCGGATCGCCGACGCCGACCGGGTGCGGCTCGGCGCGCACCTGGCCGAGGGCACCACGGTCATGCACGAAGGCTTCGTGAACTTCAACGCGGGCACCCTGGGCGCCTCGATGATCGAGGGCCGGATCTCGGCCGGCGTCGTCGTCGGCGACGGCTCCGACGTCGGTGGCGGCGCCTCGATCATGGGGACCCTGTCCGGCGGTGGGAAGCAGATCATCTCGATCGGCGAGCGCTGCCTGCTCGGGGCCAACGCCGGCCTCGGCATCCCCCTCGGCGACGACTGCGTCGTCGAGGCCGGCCTGTACGTCACGGCCGGGACCAAGTGCACGGTGCTCGGAGAGATGGGCGACGAGGGCGAGCCGCGCGTCGTCAAGGCGCTCGAGCTGGCCGGACGCGACAACCTCCTGTTCCGCCGCAACTCGCGCACGGGGGCCGTCGAGGTGCTCGCCCGCGCCTCGGGCGTGGAGCTCAACGCCGCCCTGCACGCCAACTGATGAGCCGACGACGGCGCTCCGCCGCTGGTTCGGCGGTCGCCGTCGTCGCCATCCTGGCCGTCGGTGTGGGGGCGGTGGCCGGAGTCATCTGGTTCCTGTCCGCCCGCGAGCCCGCACTGAACCGGGAGCGGTGCACCGCCACCCTCGACGGGACGGGCTGGGAGCTGGCCCCTGTCCAGGCGGAGAACGCGGCGCTCGTGGTGGGCACCTCGATCCAGCGCGGCCTGCCGGCGCGAGCGGGCACGATCGGGCTCGCGACGGCGCTGCAGGAGTCGAGCCTCGTCAACATCGACTACGGCGACCGGGACTCGTTGGGCCTGTTCCAGCAACGGCCGTCCCAGGGCTGGGGAACGACCACGGAGATCATGGACCCCGTGTACTCGACGAACGGGTTCTACGCGGGGCTCGAGCAGGTCGACGGCTGGCAGGACCTCGAGGTCACGGTGGCAGCCCAGGCGGTGCAGCGGTCCGCCTTCCCGGACGCGTACGCCCAGCACGAGACGCTCGCGCGGGCATGGGCCTCCTCGCTGACCGGGCACTCTCCCGGGTCGGTCACGTGCGAGCTGTTCGCCGTCGCCGCCGAGGACGAGCTCGTCGAGGTCCCGAAGCTGCTGGCGCGGGACCTCGGTGTCCCCGGTGAGGCGGTGAGCGCCGACGGGGCGCTGACCACGATCGACGCCGGCGTGCTGCCCTTCGAGAGCGCCGAGCGGTCCACGTGGACCGTGGCCCACTGGGCGGTGGCGACGGCGAAGGCGACCGGTACCGCCGAGGTCCGGGCGGAGGGGCTGGTCTGGACACGGGCGTCGGGCGATTGGTCGCCCCTCGACGCCGGGTCGGAGCCGCTCGCTCGGGGCACGGTCACCGTGACGCTGGGCACGCCCACGGACGCCCCGAGGTAGTAATCCGTTGCGCGAGGTAGTAACGCTCGCGCCGAGGTAGTGACAGGTTGCGCGAGGTAGTAGCGCTCGCGCCGAGGTAGTACCTCGCGGGTCGAGGTAGTGCGGGGTGGGTCGGGTTCCGCCGGGTGGCGGGTCCCGTGCACGGTCGCGTTCACGGGCGCAGGGCGCCCTCCACTTCGGGACTGACGACCGTGCACGGGACCCGACACCCGGCTTTGACGTTCCCGCCCGGCGCTACCCCACGCCGTCGGGCACTACCTCGCGCCGCGCGCTACTACCTCGGCGGGCGGGGCGCTACCTCGGGGCGAGCGGCACCATCTCGGCGGGGTGGTCAGCGGTTGTCGAGCGAGACGTAGTCGCGGGCTGTCGGGCCGGTGTAGATCTGCCGCGGGCGGCCGATCTTCGTCTGCGGGTCCTTCGACATCTCGCGCCACTGGGCGATCCAGCCGGGCATCCGACCGAGCGTGAACAGCGGGGTGAACATCGCCGGGGAGAAGCCCATGGCCTGGTAGATCAGGCCGGTGTAGAAGTCGACGTTCGGGTAGAGCTTGCGCTCGACGAAGTAGTCGTCGCTCAGCGCGATCTCCTCGAGGCCGCGGGCGATGTCCAGCAGCTCGTCCTTCGCACCCAGCTCGTCGAGCACGGCGTCCGCGTGCTTCTTGACGATGGCGGCACGCGGGTCGTAGCTCTTGTAGACCCGGTGACCGAACCCCATGAGCCGGACGCCGGCCTCCTTGTTCTTGACCTTCTTCATGAAGGTCTCGACGGAGTCGTCACCGGAGCGGATCTTCTCGAGCATGAGCAGCACGGCCTCGTTGGCGCCGCCGTGCGACGGGCCGGACAGGGCGTTGATGCCCGCCGACACCGAGGCGTACAGCGTCGCGTTGGAGGACCCCACGATGCGGACGGTCGACGTCGAGCAGTTCTGCTCGTGGTCGGCGTGCAGGATGAGCAGCTTGTCCATCGCCGAGACGACCGTCGGGTTCGCCTCCCACTCCTCGTAGGGGCGGGCAAAGGTCATACGCAGGAAGTCGTCGACGTAGCCGCGCGCCGCGTCGGGGTAGAGCAGCGGCTCGTCACGCATCGAGCGGTGCACGTACGAGGTGATCGTGCGGATCTTAGCGAGGATGAGCACGGTCGCCAGCTCGACGGCGTCGTCGTCGTGCGGGTCCAGCGACTCCGGGTAGTACGTCGCGAGCGCGTTCACGGCCGAGGCCATGATCGCCATGGGGTGGCCGCCGCGCGGGAAGGTGCCGAGGAAGGTGCGGAACGCCTCCGGCACGAGGGTGTGCCGGTTGATGCGGTCGGTGAACGCCTCGAGCTGCTCGGCCGAGGGCAGCTCGCCGTGGATCAGCAGGTAGGAGACCTCGAGGAACGACGAGCTGTCGGCGAGCTGCTCGATCGGGTAGCCGCGGTAGCGCAGGATGCCCTGGTCGCCGTCGATGTAGGTGATGGTCGACTCGCACGAGGCGGTGTTCGTGAAGCCGGGGTCGACCGTGACCATCCCCGTCTCCTTGAGCAGGGACGAGACGACGATGCCGTCGTTCCCCTCGGTGGCCGGCACCACGGGCAGGGCGTGCGCCTTGCCGTCGACGGTGAGCTCGACCGTGGGGGTCTGCTGGGTGGACGTCATGTCTTCCTTCCCTGACGGGCTCCCGGAGCCCCGTCGTCGGGACCTGGGACACGCGAACTCGTGGCAATGTCATGGACTACCGCTCGGGACCACCTGGGGGCGTCTCCGCAGGGCAGCCTCGGCCTGCGGATGAAACTACCCCTCAATCCCATGCGGTTCCAATCCCCGCGTCAAGCACCTGTGATGCGCGCCACAGCACGTGCGACGGCGTCGTCGCCGGCCGTCAGCGCCACCCGGACGTGCCGTGCACCCGCGGCGCCGTAGAACTCCCCCGGCCCGACCAGCACACCACGTTCGGCGAACCACCGCGCCAGGTCGCGGGACGTCGTCGGACCTGCGGCGTCGTCCTGCGGGCGGACCCACAGGTAGAGGCCTGCCTCGGAGTCGTCGACGGCGAACCCCGCGGCGCGCAGCGCGGGCAGGAGCGCCTCCCGACGTCGCCGGTACCGCTCCCGCTGCGCGGCGACGTGGTCAGCGTCACCCAGGGCGGCGACCATCGCGGCCTGCACGGGCGCGGGGACGATCATCCCGAGGTGCTTGCGCGTCGCCACCAGGTCGCCCACGAGCGCCGGGTCGCCTGCCACGAACGCCGCCCGGTAGCCCGCCAGGTTCGACTGCTTCGACAGCGAGTAGGCGACCAGGAGGCCGTCGTGGGAGCCGCCGTTCACCCGCGGGTCCAGCAGGCTGGGGACGCGGCTCGAGCCGTCCGGACCGACCCACCTGGGGTCCCAGGGCAGCTCGGCGTAGCACTCGTCGCCCACGACGACGGCACCGACCTCGCGGGCCGCCGTCACCACGGAGCGCAGGTGCTCGACGTCGGCCACCGCCCCGGTGGGGTTGGAGGGCGAGTTGACCCAGACCATGCGCACGTCGTCACGCCCGGCCCACGCGGCGACGTCGTCCGCCGGGAGGGGGGTCGCGCCGGCGAGACGCGCGCCGACGTCGTAGGTCGGGTAGGCGATCTCGGGGTGGACGACGACGTCGCCCGGGCCGAGCCGCAGCAGGCTCGGCAGGAGGCCCACCAGCTCCTTGGACCCGACCGTGGGCATGACCCCGGCCGGGTCGAGGTCCGGGACGCCGCGACGCCGCGCGAACCAGCCGGCGACGGCCTCGCGCAGCGCCGGCGTGCCGTACGTCAGCGGGTACCCCGGGGCGTCCGCAGCGCCGGCCAGGGCGTCGCGGACCACCGCCGGGGTCGGGTCGACGGGTGTGCCGACCGACAGGTCGACCATCCCGCCGGGATGAGCGGCCGCCGTCGCGCGCACGTCACCCAGGGTGTCCCACGGGTAGGCGAGGGACCTCAGGTCGGTGAAACCCATGCGCGCGTCCGACGGCGGCGCTCAGGCCTGCGGGGGCAGGCCGGCGATCATCGGGTCGTCCTTCTCGATGACGCCCATCTTGGCCGCGCCACCGGGCGAGCCGAGGTCGTCGAAGAACTCGACGTTCGCGCGGTAGTAGTCCTTCCACTCCTCGGGGACGTCGTCCTCGTAGTAGATGGCCTCGACCGGGCAGACCGGCTCGCAGGCCCCGCAGTCCACGCACTCGTCCGGGTGGATGTACAACGAGCGGGAGCCCTCGTAGATGCAGTCCACGGGACACTCCTCGATGCACGCCTTGTCCTTGACGTCGACGCACGGCTGAGCGATCACGTAGGTCACTGCAGTTCCCTTTCAGGTCACGGGGATGGAGCACGCTCCGGTCGTTCTCGGGGCACTCTAGTATCGCTCACGTGACAAACCCGCACGCGTCCCCCGGATCGTCCGACTGGCGAGACTGGCCGGCCGGGACGCGGGCCGTGGTACGCCGTCGGCTCATGCCCGCGGAAGCCAGCGCGTCCGGGCAGCGCTGGACCGACGTCGTCGGCGTCGTCGTGGCCGCCGACGCCGACGAGATCGTCCTGCGGCGGGATCCGGCGCGCCCGGACGCGCCGGGCGCCGGCGAGCAGGTGCGGGTGCCGGCCGCCGACGTCGAGGCCGCCAAGGTCCTGCCCCCGCGCCCCGCCCGGAGGCCGGCGCGCCCGCGCGACTGACCGCGCTACCTCGGCGCGAGCGGCACTACCTCGGCGCGAGCCGCACTACCTCGGCGTGGGTGGGGGTGAGGCCGACGACGACGGCGCCCGCCGTGCAGCGCTCGACCAGCGCCGCCGGCCAGCCCGCGGTCAACGGCACCTGCTCCACCGCGGTGGGTGCCGCGCCGGCGGGCACCGGCGGGCGGCCGGTCTGCCGCACGGCGTCGGCGGCCCGGAAGAACGCGTGCGTCGAGGCGTTGGTCTCCAGCGCCTCGATCACGAGCTCCAGGTCCCGCACCACCTTGCGCAGCGCCGGTGCGACCCAGGCGGCGTTCTGGGTGACCATGGCCTCGGTGCGCGCCGGGTCGGTGAACGCCACCCGCGTGCCGTCGCGGAAGCTGCCCGCGGCGAGCCCGAGCGCCACGTCGCGCACGGGCGCGCCGGCCACGGCGTTCAGCAGCTGGGTGGCGACCACGTGCGGGACGTGGCTGACCAGCGCGGCGGCCTCGTCGTGCACCTCGTCGGTGAGGACGGCGACCGTGCCGGCGCACGGTCCGGTGACCAGCTCCAGCACGGCGGCGAGCCGCGCCGGGTCGACCCCCGGGTCCACCGTCACGGCCCAGCGCACCCCGTCCAGCAGGCCGGCCTCCGAGGCGTCGAACCCGCTGTGCTCGGTTCCCGCCATCGGATGCGCGCCGACGTAGCGGTCGCCCAGGCCCGCCGCGCGCACCTCCGTGCGCACCGGCCCCTTGACGCTGCCCACGTCGGTCACGGTGGCCGATGCCGGGGCGTGCGCGGCGACGTCGGCCGCCACCGCGGGCATCGCCCGCAACGGGGTGGCGAGGACCACCAGGCCGGCGTCCGCGACGCACCCCGCGACGTCGTCGGCGACGGTCAGGCCCGCCCGCCGTGCGGCGGCGCGCGTGGCGGCCGACACGTCCGTGGCCACGACGTCGACGCCCCGGGCGGCCAGCAGGCGGGCCAGCGACCCGCCGATGAGCCCGAGCCCGACGACGGCGACCCGAGGCGCGTCCTCGCGCTCGGTGGCGCCGGCGCTCACCACAGCAGGCCCCGGTCGACGACGGCGGCCGGGTCGTGCGCGCGCACGCTGCCGAGGGGCACGTGCTCGGCCAGCCGTCCCTCGAGACCACCCTCCCCCGGCTCCGCGGGGTAGGCCCCGAGCACCTTGAGGGCGTCACCGGCACCGAGGAGGTCGCGGAACAGCTCCTGCACGCCCGGCTGCCAGGGCGCGGCGTCGAGCGTCACGACGAACACGTACTGGCCCTGGCGCGCCTTGAGCGGCCGGGTCACCAGGCTCGACATGTTCACTCCCCGAGCGCCGAACGCGTCGGTGACCCGGGCGAGCACCCCGGGGCCGGTCACCACCGGCGTGACCGCGAGCATCGTGCGCCAGGAGGTCTCGCCGTCGGGCGCCGCGCTGCGCCCCACCGCGAAGCGCTCCGCCGCCCGCTCCCGCCGGTCGAGCACCAGGAACCGCGTGCGGGCCCCGGCGAAGTCCTCGACGGCCTCGGCGAGCGTCTCGAGCCCGTAGAGCTCGCCGCACAACCGGGGGCCCAGCGCCACCTGGTGCCGGTCCACGTCGCGGCAGGCGGCCGCGTTGGACGCCGCGGGGACGGGGGTGAGCCCGCGTCCTGCCACGAACCGGTGGCACTGGGCCAGCCCGTGCGGGTGGGCGGTCGCCTCGGTCAGCTCGCCGTGTCCCGGACGCACGAAGGCGTCGAAGGAGACGTCGAGCACCACCTCGTCCACGGCGACGACGTCGGCGCTGCCCAGCAGCGCGTCCAGCGACGGCACGACGTGCCCCTCGACAGAGCTCTCGATGGCGACGACACCACCGGCGACCGCCCCGGACGACACGGCGTCGTGCACCTCGCCGACCGTGCCGAGCGGCACCTCCTCCACGGGGGTGCCGGCGGACCGCTGCGCCCACGTGCGGGCCGCCTGGTGGGTGAAGGTTCCCTCCGGTCCCAGGTAGGCGATCCTCACGCGCCCGCCCAGCGCGGCGTCAGCGCGTCCGGACCCGGCTCGAACCGCTCCCCCGGCAGCACGGCCAACGTCCGGTGGGCCACGGACCGCGCGTCGAGCTCGGCCACGAGCGCGTCCAGCACGGTCACCCGCGGGCACCGGAACGACGTGAGGAACACGTGCGGACCGAACGCCGAGGGGTGGCTGCGCAGGTGCTGCAGGTCGACCCCGGCGTCGGCCAGCACGCCCAGCGTCTCGCGCAGCGAGCCCCGGTGGTCGTCCGACGGGCCGAAGGCCAGCCACACCTGGGCGGACCCGTCGAAGCGCGGCCACGCGTCGGCGGACTCCAGCAGCCCGTACCAGACCGGTCCCTGCTCGGCGAGGCGTTCGCCGCCCGGCACCTCCACCCAACCGGCCGGCACCCGGCTGCGCTCGACGACCAGCGAGCCGTGGTCGCCCGCCAGCGCGGCGCGCTCCTCCACCGGCGTCGCGGTCGGGACCAGCCGTGGGCTGACGCCGACGGACCGGAGCGTGTCCGCGCAGTCCCGCATCCCGGCCTCGTCCACCACGACCTGACCGCCCACGACTCCTGGTGGTGCGACCCACACCCACTGGGGCCGGACCGGCACGGCGGCGGTCACCAGCAGCGTCGGGGCCCCGGCCAGCAGCGCCTGCTCGAGCATCGGCGCCGGCTGCTCGGGATGGCCCAGGTGCACGACGGCGGCGAGGTCGTCGATGCTCGCGACCGTCTCGAGCGCCTGCGACGTCGTCCCGAGGTCGAGCAGCTCCTCGGTCTCGTCGGGCACCGCGGACGGCACCGGCGACCCGGCGGCGACGCCGGACCAGCCGGCGTCGTGGGCGGCGAGGGCGGCGTGGGCCGAGGACTCGCGGGCGGTACGTCCGAGCATCAGTCCTCGTCCTCGTCGTCGTCCTTCGGCTTGCTGCAGCTCACCGCGTCGTCGGGCTTGTACCGCCAGAAGTTGGACTCGTCCTTGACGAGCTCGCCCTCGAGGTAGACCTTGCGGTAGACGGTGATCGCGAACCCGGCCTCGCCCCCGGAGTACGGCTCGCAGTCCGGGCTGCCCGACTTGTCGACGGTCTTGATCGGCACGACGTCCTGCTTGCCGGAGTCCGACTCCTCGACGTCGTAGTACTTCGTGGACCAGATCTTCACGTGGAGCCGACCACCGGAGACGTAGCTCTGCATGAGCGCGCCGTAGGGCGTGTCGTTCTTGAACTTCATGTCGATCGCGCCGACGTAGATCGTGGCCTCGCGGCCCGCCGGGTACCGGCTGAACCAGTAGCTGTGCTGCCGGTGCTCGACGTCGTCGAACCCGGCGAAGAACCCGGCGTTGTAGGTGGTCGTGGCCATCTGCGACAGCCCGCCGCCGACGGCGTCCACGTGGACCCCGTTGCTCACGACGCCCGCGGCGAAGAAGCCGTTCGAGGTCTCGATCGGGGACAGGGTGTCGATCAGCGAGAACGTCTCGCCGGGCTTGACGAGGGTCTCGTTGACCAGCTCGGCGCCCCGCACCAGGTTCTTGGTACGGATCGGCTCGCTGGTGAGCGGCGTGGAGAACTCGGAGACGACCTCCTTGACCCCCAGCTCCTCGAGGGAGGCCGCGGAGTCCTCCGGGTCCTCCTCGACCAGCTCGACGGACGTGTCCCGCTCGGTGCTCTGCGCCGCCTCCCCGACGGCGGTCGCGACCTCCTCCGGGTCCAGCGTGGTGCCTGTCTCGCCGCCCACGATGGTGGGTTCGCCGCTCGAGAACTCGAAGCGGGCGTCGTCGGGCTCGCGCAGCAGGTCGTCGGTGCGGTCGATGAGGGCGCTGGTGAGCCGGCCGCCGTCGAACTCCGCGACGAGCGCACCCTCGGCCGGGACGAACGACGTCGAGCGGGCCAGGACGCGCGCCGGCAGCTCCGGGCTCTGCTCCCCGACGGCGACGGTGACCGGGCCGGAGACGATCTGCTCCGCCTGGGCGTAGGCCTCGTCCGTGGCTGCCTGGTCGATCGCCGGGGGCACGGGCTCGGTGGGCAGCTCGATGGGTCCGGTGGTCACCAGCCACGACTCGACGAGCGCGTCGTCAGCGGCGTCGACCACGACCTGCGTCCCGTCGACGGCCTCGGTGGCCGCCGGCTCGCCGTCGGCGAAGCGCACGGTCCCGTCGACAGGTTCCGTCGCGAGCGAGGTCGCGACCGACTCGACGGACGACGTCAGGGCGGCGCGGTCGACGTCCACCACCGGCGGGTTCTCCGAGCCACCGGCCACGTGCGCGACGAGGCGGGTCGGGTCGAGCGAGAACCCCGTCAGCTCGTCGACCGTCGCCTGGGCGTCGAGCGTGAGCCCTGCCTCCGCCGGGTCGACGGTGCTCGAGACCTCTCCGGCCTGCACCGTCACCGGTTCGGCCGCCCGGGGGCCGAGGCCGCTCTCCAGCGCGCTGACGGCCTGACCGGCGTCGAGCCCGCCGATGTCCACACCGGCCACCGTGGTGCCCGAGGGCACGGAGTCCGCGACGAACCACTGGGCACCGACGTACAGGCCGCCGAGGACGACGACCCCACCGGCGACGCCGAGCAGCACCTTGGGCCAGCGGCTGGGCGCGCCGTCGCCCTGGAGGCCGTCCAGCGGCGTCCCGGCGGTGCCCGACGGCGGGACGGCGCCCCCCGTGGGCGCGCTCACGGTCTGGATCGCCTCGGTCGCAGGGGCCGTCGAGGCGCCGGCAGCGGCCGTGCCGGCGCCGCCGACCGCCGCGGTGCCGATGACCCGGCGCTGCTCGTAGGCACGCACCGTCGGCTGGTACGGCACGTCGTCGGCCTCGTCCGGGGTCTGGACGGCGGGCGGCGTCCTGCTCGACCCTGCCGGCTCGACCGGCTCGACCGGAGCGGGCTCCGGTGCGGGCGCGCTCGGCGCCGCCGACCGAGGTGCGGGCGCGCTCGGCGCCGCCGGGGCGCTGGGCGCCGCGGGGGCGCTCGGCGGCTGGGGCGTGCTCGCCGCCGACGACGTGTCCGGCTGCGCGGTGCTGGGCGCCGGCGTGCTGGGCGCCGGCGTGCTCGGCGCCTTCGTGCTCGGCGCCGACGAGCTGGGCTCCGGCGCGCTCGGCGCCGCTCCCGGCACCTCGGTCACGATCGGTGGACGGGCGTCGCCGGCGTCAGGTGCGGGCGCTCGCTCGGGAACCTCCGGCGAGGCGGTGCTGCCCGGCGACGCGGTGCTGCCCGATGACGCAGGGCTGGCCGGTGACGCGGTGCCACCCTGCCCGGGCAGGTTCTCGTCGCTCTCGGTCGGCTTGCCCATCGACACGCTCCGTGCTGGTCTCGTCGGGGGCCGGCGCTGCCCCACGCTCACGTCCTGGGCGCGGATCCCCGCGCGCCCACGAATCCTACTCGGCGCGACCGGTCGTCACTGCTGCTCGCCACCGTCGTCGCTGAACCACCGGCGCGGCAGGAACGCCGCCACGGCGAAGAGCAGCAGCCCGCCGTAGGTCCAGACATATCCGACAACCTGCGCGGGCACCAGGACGTCACCGCCGGGCCCGGTCGAGGAGAGCACCTGGACGGCGACGAGCCAGCCCGCTCCGGCCGTCAGCAGCGTGACCGTCCCGGACCAGGCCCGGCAGAGCACGGCGGTGGAGAGCGTCAGCAGCAGCGCCAGCGCCAGCCCCGTGGGCAGGCCCGCCCACTCGCTCCGGTGGGAGACGGTCCCGATCACCCCGACGGCCGCTCCGAGCAGCAGTGCGAGCACGCCACGGAGGGCGAGCGTGCGGCCCGGGACGCGGGGCGGCGCGGACTGGGCATGGTGGGGCGTGGTCGAGCTCACCGGGCCGAGCCTACCGGCGTGGCGGGGCGCGGGGCCGCCCGCCGCAGGTGCGCCGCGGCGAGCACGGGGGCGAGCACGCCGTTGCTCAGCGCGTAGCGCGCGACGACGCCCGGGCCGGCCGCAACGGTCGTGCGGCCGGCGTGCTGGACCTGCGTCGCGTGCGCGGCGAGCGCCGCCAGGACCCGGTCGAGCACGGGCGCCACGTCCACCGTGCGGGTCGCGGTCGCCAGCAGGTCGGCGGCGGGCACGGCCACTGGCGGCAGGTCGCCGTCGGGGTCCGGGAGCGTGAGGCCGTGGTCGTCCGCGAGCCGCCGCACCGACGGGTCGGACGCGAGCGCCCGGCGCGCGGACCGCAGGTCCTCGGCAGGTTCCACGACCTCCCAGCGCTCCGGCACGCGCCACGGCTCACCGCCGACGGCGGCCGTCGGGTCGGTCGCGAGCTCCAGCGCCCGCACGGTCACGTCGTGGGCGCGGACGTGGTCCGGGTGCCCGTAGCCGCCGCCGGCCTCGTAGGTCACCACCAGGGACGGTCGACGGTCGCGGACGACGGAGGCGAGCCGCCGGGCCGCCACGTCGAGCGGGACGCGGGCGAACGCCGTCGGGCCCGAGTCCGGTGCCGGCCCGGCGATGCCCGGTGCGACCCAGGCCATCCCCGAGTCCTCGAACCGCGCCGGCTCCCCGACGCGCGCGTCGTCGGGGAGCTGGACCGTGTCGAGGAGGACGTGGTCGGCCACGCCGAGCGCGGCCAGCGCGGCGGACAGCTCCGTCTCCCGGTGCGCGGCCAGGGCGCGCCCGTCACCCTCGAGGTGCGCGAGCCCCGTGGGGTGCGACGAGGTGTCGATGACCTCGCCGCGCTCGCCACGGGTGCACGTCACCACGGTGACGTGCACCCCCGCCGCCGCGCGGGCGGCCAGCAGCGCACCGGTCGCGAGGGTCTCGTCGTCCGGGTGCGCGTGCACCGCGAGCAGGCCGCCCTGCACGGCTCAGCCGCGCTTGGCGCGCGCCGTCGCCCGCGCACGCTCCGTGGCGTCGAGGTTGACCTTGCGGATGCGGACGATCTCGGGCGTGATCTCCACGCACTCGTCCTCGGCCGTGAACTCGAGGGACTCCTCGAGGGTGAGCTTCTGCGGCGGGATCAGGTTCTCGAAGCTGTCCGCGGTCGACGACCGCATGTTGGTCAGCTTCTTCTCCTTGGTGATGTTGACGTCCATGTCCTCGTTGCGCGAGTTCTCACCGACGATCATGCCCTCGTAGACCTCCTGCGTGGGCTCGACGAAGAACGTGCCGCGCTCCTGCAGGTTGATCATGGCGAACGGCGTCACGACGCCCGCGCGGTCGGCGACCAGCGAGCCCGTGGCGCGCGACTCGATGGTGCCCTGCCACGGCTCGTAGCCCTCGGCGTACGACGACGCGATGCCGGTGCCGCGGGTCTCGGTGAGGAACCGCGTGCGGAACCCGATGAGGCCGCGCGCCGGCACCACGAACTCCATGCGGACCCAGCCGGTGCCATGGTTCGCCATGGTCTCCATGCGGCCCTTGCGGGCGGCCATGAGCTGAGTGACGGCGCCGAGGTACTCCTCGGGCACGTCGATCGTCATGCGCTCCATGGGCTCGTGCCGCTTGCCGTCGATCTCCTTGGTGACGACCTGGGGCTTGCCGACGGTGAGCTCGAAGCCCTCCCGGCGCATCTGCTCCACGAGGATGGCCAGGGCCAGCTCGCCACGACCCTGCACCTCCCAGGCGTCGGGGCGCTCGGTGGGCAGCACCCGCAGGGAGACGTTGCCGACGAGCTCGGCGTCGAGCCGGTCCTTGACCTGGCGGGCCGTGACCTTGTGGCCCTTGCCGCCCTTGCCCGCCAGCGGCGAGGTGTTGATCCCGATCGTCATGGAGATCGCCGGGTCGTCGACCGTGATGACGGGCAGCGGGCGCGGGTCGTCCGGGTCCGTGAGCGTCTCGCCGATCATGATGTCGGCGATGCCGGCCACCGCGACGATGTCGCCGGGGCCGGCGGACTCGGCGGGCACCCGGGTGAGCGCCTCCGTCCGGAGCAGCTCGGTGATGCGGACCTGGCCGAGGGTGCCGTCGTGGCGGGCCCAGGCGACCGTCTGGCCCTTGCGGAGCGTCCCGTTGAAGATGCGCAGCAGGGCGAGCCGGCCGAGGAACGGCGAGGCGTCGAGGTTGGTGACGTGCGCCTGCAGCGGCATCTCGTCGTCGTACGTCGGCGCCGGGATGGTCTGCAGGATGGTCGAGAACAGCGGCTCGAGGTCCTCGTTCGCGGGCAGCGCACCGTCGGCGGGCTGCTCGGTGGAGGCCCGGCCGGCCTTCGCGGAGGCGTAGACGACCGGCACGTCCAGGACCGCGTCCACGTCGAGGTCGGGGACCTCGTCCGACAGGTCGCTCGCCAGGCCGAGCAGGAGGTCCGTCGTCTCGGCCACGACCTCGGTGATGCGCGAGTCGGGCCGGTCGACCTTGTTGACCACGACGATGACGGGCAGCTTGGCCGCCAGCGCCTTGCGCAGCACGAACCGGGTCTGGGGCAGCGGCCCCTCGGAGGCGTCGACGAGCAGCACCACGCCGTCCACCATCGACAGGCCGCGCTCGACCTCGCCACCGAAGTCGGCGTGGCCCGGGGTGTCGATCACGTTGATCGTGACCCCGCCCGCCTCCCCCGCGTCGGCGGCGGCAGGACCGGCGTACCGGACCGCGGTGTTCTTGGCGAGGATCGTGATGCCCTTCTCACGTTCCAGGTCGCCGGAGTCCATCACGCGGTCGTCCACCTGCTGGTGCGCGGCGAAGGCGCCGGCCTGCCGCAGCATGGCGTCGACCAGGGTCGTCTTGCCGTGGTCGACGTGGGCGACGATCGCCACGTTGCGCAGGTCGGAGCGCACAGACATCTACGGTTCTCTTTCCGTGGGAGGTGGCACCCGGGATCCCGGGGCCGCTCCATCCTACCCGGAGGTGCTACGCCTCCATCGCGAGCGGCGCGTCCCGTTGGTCCTGCTCTGCTGGCTGATCTCCGCGAAGTTCTCCGTCACGTGGTCCGTCACGTGCTCCGTCACGTGCTCCGTGAGCTCCCGGCGGCGCAGGCGTCGCTCGGCCCGGGTGATCTGCCGGTACTCGGCGTCGAGCGCCTTCCACACCGAGATGGCGGACCCGATCATCACCACCGAGAAGGGCAACGCGGTGAGGATCGCCGCCGTCTGCAGCGCGCTCAGCCCGCCCGCATAGAGCAGCGCCGCGGCGACACCGCCTTCGAGGATCGCCCAGAACAGACGGGACCACAGCGGCGGGTTCGGGTCCCCGCCGTTGGCGAGCATGTCCACGACGAAGGAGCCGGAGTCCGAGGACGTCACGAAGAACACCACGACCAGGACGATCGCGACGACGGCCATCCAGGCCCCGCCGCCCGGCAGGCTCTCGAAGAGCTGGAACATCGCCGTGTCGGTGTTGACCACCATCTCCCCGGTCTCGGGGTCGGGCGCCAGCATCGACCCCGGGTCGTTGCGCTCCTGGTGGATCGCGGATCCGCCGAACACGCTGAACCAGACCGTCGTGACCAGCATCGGCACGAGCAGCGTGCCGAGGACGAACTCACGCACCGTCCGGCCACGGGAGATGCGCGCGATGAACAGGCCGACGAACGGGGCCCAGGACATCCACCAGCCCCAGTAGAAGATGGTCCAGCCGGACTCCCAGGCGAGGCCGTCGTCGCCCTGGAACGCCAGGGTGTCGAACGTCATGAACATGACGTTCTGGAGGTAGTAGCCGATCGACTGCACCCACTCCCGGGCGACGAAGAGGGTGGAGCCCATGATCAGCACCGCGAGGACGAGCAACCCCGCCAGCACCATGTTGCCGTTGGAGAGCCACTTGATGCCGCGCTCCAGCCCCGACGCGACCGAGATCGCCGCCACGGCCGTGATCGCGGCGATGAGCCCCATCTGGAGCGCGAGCGTCGCGTCCGCCACCTCCAGGTAGTCGAGACCGGCCGCGACCTGCTGCACCCCGAGCCCGAGGGAGGTCGCCACGCCGAACACCGTGCCGAAGATGGCCAGGACGTCGATGACGTCCCCGAGCCGGCCCTTCACCCGCTCCTGCCCGAGGAGCGGCTCGAGCGCCCACCGGATCGAGGCGGGCCGGCCCTTGCGGTGGATCGCGTAGGCGAGGGCGAGGCCGATGACCACGTAGATGCCCCAGGCGTGGAACCCCCAGTGCACGTAGGTCTGGCCCATCGCCGCCTGTGCCAGCGCGGGGGCGTCTCCCGTGACCCCCGGCTTGGGCGACTCGAAGTGCGACAGCGGCTCCGCCACGCCGTAGTAGACGAGCCCGATACCCATCCCCGTGGCGAAGAGCATCGCGAACCACACGGGCAGCCGGAAGTCCGCCGGCTCGTCGTCCGGGCCGAGCGTGATCTCGCCGAACCGGCTCACGCCCATCCAGATCGCGAAGATCATGAAGGCGGCCACGATGACGACGTAGTACCAGCCGAACCCGTTGATCGTCTTGGCCTGGAGGGTGTTCATGACCTCCTTGACCGTGTCCGTCGCGAAGAAGGCGAGCAGCACGAACAGGAGGATCAGTCCCCCCGCCGGGTAGAACACGGCGGGGGCGATCGTGGATCGTCGGCGCGTCATGGTGATCACCTTGACGCCCTTGTCCCAGCACGGCAAATGCAGACGCCGGCGGGTCCCGAGGGACCCGCCGGCGTCCGTGGACCGGGCAGTCAGCCCGCGAGGGCGTCGCCCTCGAGGCGCGCACCCGGGATGGCCGCGAGCAGGTCGCGCGTGTACTGCTCGCGCGGCGTGTCGAAGACCTCGTCCGTCGAGGCCTGCTCGACGACCTTGCCGGACTGCATGACGACCACGTCGTCCGCGATCTGGCGCACCACCGCGAGGTCGTGGGTGATGAACAGGTAGCTCAGGCCCAGCTCGGTCTGCAGGTCGTCGAGCAGCTCGAGGATCTGGGCCTGGACGAGCACGTCGAGCGCCGACACGGCCTCGTCGAGCACGACCACCTCCGGCTTGAGTGCCAGCGCCCGGGCGATGGCGATCCGCTGGCGCTGACCGCCCGAGAGCTCGTTCGGGAACCGCCGCATGGCGGACTGCGGCAACGACACCATGTCGAGCAGCTCGCGCACCCGTGCCTCGCGCTCCTTCGGCGAGCCGACGCCGTGCAGCTTGAGCGGCTCCTCGATGGACCGGAAGATCGAGAACATCGGGTCGAGCGAGCCGTACGGGTTCTGGAACACCGGCTGCACCCGGCGACGGAAGGCGAACGCCTCCTTCGGGTTCAGCGCGGCCACGTCCACGCCGTCGAACTCGACGCTCCCGGAGGTCGGGTCGAGCAGGCCGAGGACCATGTTGGCCGCCGTGGACTTGCCGGAGCCGGACTCGCCCACGATCGCGAGCGTCCGTCCGCGCCCCAGGGTGAAGGAGACGTCGTCGACGGCCGTGAAGTCGGCCGACGAGCCCGGGCGCGGCCCCCGGATCTGGAAGACCTTCGTGAGGTTCTTGGCCTCGACCACGGTGGCAGGTCCCGCCGCGACGGGAGCCTCGCCCACGTGGTGGGCGTGCAGCTCCGCCGACGCCTCGCCGTGCACGTGCGCCGTCTGGATGCGGCGCGAGGCGAGCGACGGCGCAGAGGCGACGAGCCGTTGCGTGTAGGGGTGCTGCGGGTCGGCGAGGATCTCCCGGGCGGGGCCGGACTCGACCACCTTGCCCTTGAACATCACCAGCAGGTGCTCGGCGCGCTCGGCGGCCAGCCCCAGGTCGTGGGTGATGAACAGCAACGCCGTCCCGAGGTCGCGGGTCATGTCCTCGAGGTGGTCGAGGATCTGCCGCTGGACCGTCACGTCCAGGGCCGACGTCGGCTCGTCGGCGATGAGCAGCTGCGGCCGCGAGGCGAGCCCGATACCGATCAGCGCGCGCTGGCGCATGCCGCCGGAGAACTCGTGCGGGTACTGGCGGGCCCGGCGCGTGGCGTCGGGCAGGCCGGCCTCCGCGAGGACCTCGGCGACGCGCTCGCGCAGCGCCGCCTTCGACCCCTTGAAGCCGTTCGCCTTGAGGGCCTCCTCGACCTGGGTGCCGATGCGCCAAACCGGGTTGAGGTTGGACATCGGGTCCTGCGGGACGAGGCCGATCGCCCGCCCGCGCAGCGCCTCCTTCTCGGCCCGCGAGGCGGTGACCAGGTCACGCCCCTCGAACCGGATGGAGCCGCCGGTGACCTTGCCGGTCCCCGGGAGCAGGTCGATGATGGCCGCGGCCGTCGTCGACTTGCCGGAGCCGGACTCGCCGACGATCGCCACGCTCTGGCCGGGGTAGACGGTCAGGTCCGCCCCACGGACGGCCTGCACCTCGCCGACGCCGGTGGTGAAGGAGATCTCCAGGTCGCGGATCTCGAGCAGCGGCTTGCTGGGGTCGAAGGGCGCGGGACCGGCGGTGCCGTCGGCGCCCTCGTTCGTCACGGGGAACTGGGTGGTCATCGCTTGCGAGCCTTCGGGTCGAGGGCGTCGCGCACGACGTCGCCCATCATCATGAAGCCGAGCACCGTCAGGGCCAGGCCGCCGGCCGGGTAGAGGAGGATCTCCGGCGCGGTACGGATGGCACCCTGCGCGGCGGAGATGTCACCTCCCCAGGAGACCGTGGACGGCGGCAGACCGATACCGAGGAAGCTCAGCGTCGCCTCGGCGACGATGAACTGACCGAGCGCGACCGTCGCGTAGACGATGATCGGCGCCGCAGAGTTCGGCAGCACGTGCCGCCACAGGATCTGTCCGCGCCCCATGCCGAGCGACCGGGCCGCGGTGACGAACTCGTTGTTCTTCACGGACAGCACGGTGCCGCGGGTGATGCGGGCGATCTGCGTCCACCCGAACAGCGCGAGCACGAACGCCACGGTGAAGGACGTGCGGTTGGTCGTCACCGACATAATGACGATGGCCGCGAGCACCAGCGGGATGGCGAAGAAGATGTCGGTGATGCGGCTCAGGATCGTGTCGAACCACTTGCCGTAGTAACCGGCGATCGCGCCGATCGCGGTGCCGAGGACGACGACCATCGTGGTGGCGAGCACGCCGACGACGACGGAGGCCCGTGCGCCGTAGATGGTGCGCGTGTAGATGTCGCACCCCTGGCGGTCGAACCCGAACGGGTGGCCGGCCTGCGGCGGCTCGAGCGCCTGGGCCAGGTTGCAGACCCGCGGGTCCAGCGAGGTGAACAGGCCGGGGAAGGCGGCGACGAGGACCACCAGCACGATGATCACGGCCGAGACCCAGAACAGCCAGCGGCTGCGCATCTGGAGCCAGGCGTCCCGCCAGAGGCTGGTCGGGGCGTCGTCGGCCTTGACCGCGTCGACGGCGCCGAGCCCGCCCTCGTCGACGGGTGCGACGTAGCGTTCCTGCCCGGGGCGCGGGCTCGGCGTCACCGGACCGCCCGGGTTCTCGTAGCGGTTCTCAGGCATAACGGATCCTCGGGTCGAGGGCTGCGTACAGCAGGTCCACGAGGAGGTTCGCCCCGATGTAGACCAGCACCAGCACGGTGGTCAGCGACACGACGGTCACGCTCTCGCCACGGATGATCGCGTCGTAGAGCGTGCCGCCCACGCCGTTGATGTTGAAGATGCCCTCGGTGATGATCGCGCCGGACATCAGGGCGCCGATGTCGGCACCGAGGAACGTCACCACGGGGATGAGCGAGTTGCGCAGCACGTGGCGGCCGGTCACCTGGGACCGCCGCAGCCCGCGCGCGCGAGCGGTGCGCACGTAGTCGGCCGACAGGTTCTCCGCCACGGACGTGCGCGTGAGCCGCAGCACGTAGGCGAAGGAGACGGCGGCGAGCACCATCGCCGGCATCAGCAGACTGATGAAGTCGGGATCTCGTCCGGCGCTGACGGGCAGCCAGCCGAGGCGGACGCCCACGACGATCTGCATGACGAAGCCGACCACGAACGTCGGCACGGCGATGAAGAACAGGCTGACGACCAGCGCGCTGCCGTCGAAGATCCCGCCCTTGCGCATGCCGGCGAAGAGCCCGAAGCCGACGCCGAAGATCGCCTCGATCGCCAGTGCCATGAGCGCGAGCTGGATGGTCACCGGGAACGCGTTGGCGATCACCTCGGTGATCTCGCGGCCACGGAAGTCGACGCCGAAGTCCAGCGTCACCACGCCCCGCAGGAACAGCAGGTACTGGACGATGAAGGGCTTGTCGAGGTTGTACTCGGCGCGGATCTGCTCCTGCACCGCCTCGGGCAGACCACGCTCACCACCGAGCGCGGCCACCGGGTCACCAGGTCGCAGGAAGACCATGGCGTAGAGCAGGAGGGTGGCCCCCAGGAACACAGGGATCACCTGCAGGAGCCTGCGTCCGAGATACCAGAGCATGGAAAGTTCTCTCCTCGTGTACCTGGCGGTTCACCCCAGGCTACGGGTTCTGTCTCGTCGCGGCGTCGGAGCCGCGAGCGGCGGCGGGGACGCGGAGCGTCGGTGGACGCTCCGCGGCCTCTCGCATCGAGTGGTCGACGTCAGACCGTACCGGACGACGTCGACCACGCGGAACTGTCGCGACAGGACGCCGCCCCCGCGGAGCGGGGACGGCGTCCGGTCAGCGGGGTATCACTCCTTGGTGATCTGGTACAGGATCGGGTCGCTGTCCCAGCCGAACTGCACGTTCTCGACCGTGTCGGCGTAGCCACCGGTCGCGTTCTGGTACCACAGCGGGATGCCCGGGAGGTCCTGGAACAGGATCTCCTGCGCCTCCTTGTAGAGCTCCGTCGCCGTCTCCGTGTCCGGGGCCGAGCCGGCCTCGGCCAGCTTGGCGTCGAACTCCTCGCTGGAGTACTGGGCGTCGTTCGAGCCGGCACCCGTGCCGTAGATCGGCCCGAGGAAGTTGCTCATCGACGGCCAGTCGGCCTGCCAGCCACCGCGGAACAGGCCCTCGACCTCGCCCGAGTCGCGGGCGTTGAGGAACTCGTCGAAGGTGGTGTACGGCGCGAACTCGCAGCCGATCCCCAGGTCCTGGCGGATGGTGTTGCACACCGCGTCGACCCAGTCCTGGTGGTCGGAGTCGGCGTTGGAGGCGATCCTCAGCGTGTAGTCGTCACCGACCGGCTCCATGGACTCGGCCTCGTCCCACATCTCCTTGGCGCCCTCGGGGTCGTACTCGAGCACCTCCGAGCCGGGGATGTCCTCCGAGTAGCCGTCGATGACCGGCGAGGTGAAGTCGTGCGCCGGGGTGCGGGACCCGTTGTAGAGGGTCTCGGTGATGGTCTCGCGGTCGATCGCCATGGAGATGGCCGCGCGACGCATGACGCCCGCCTCACCCTGGAACTCCGGGAGCCACTCGGGCACGTTGACGACCTGGGTGAGGGCGGCGGGCTGGTTGACCGCGCGCTCGCCGAGCTGGTCCTCGAAGGTGGCGAAGGCCGACGACGGCACGTTCGGCAGCACGTCGAGGTTGCCGTCGAGCATGTCGTTGTACGCCGTGTCCTCCTCGGTGTACGCGACCATCTCGACGCCGCCGTTGGCGGGCTCGCGCGGGCCCTCGTAGCCCTCGCGCGGGATGAGCGTGATGAGGCTGTCGTGCTCCCAGCTCTCCAGCTCGTACGGGCCGGCACCGATCGGCTCCTCGCCGAAGCCGTCCGGGTTCTCGAAGAACGCCTCGGGCATCGGGAAGAACGCCGTGTAGCCGAGCCAGAGCGGGAAGTCCGCCGACGGCTCGCTGAGCTCCGCGGTGAACGTGGTCTCGTCGACCGCCTCGACCATGATGTCGGACGCCTCGTCGGCGGAGAAGCCGGCGAAGCCGTTGAAGAAGTACTGCTGGTTCTGGGCGTTGTCCAGGTTCGCGACGTACTTCCACGCGTCGACGAAGCTGTCGGCGGTGACCGGCGTGCCGTCGGAGAAGGTCCAGCCGTCCTGGATCGTGATCGTCCAGGTGATGTTGTCCTCGGACTCGATCGACTCGGCCATCTCGTTCTGAGCGGCGCCGTCGGCGTCGTAGTAGACGAGACCGGAGTAGATGTTCTTCACCACGAGACCGCCGTAGACCTCGTTGGTCATGCCGGGGGTCAGCGGGTTCTGGGGCTCACCGCTGTTGACGGAGACGACGCCGGTGCTGGCGCCGTCACCCTCAGCGGTCGAGTCGCCTTCGTCGGAGCCCGAGTCTCCGCACGCAGAGAGCAGCAGTGCCGAAGCCAGGGTGAAGGCGCCGATGCCTGCTAGACGTCGAGGTGTCACGTGTCCTCCTGAGTAGGTGTGCACGCTCCCGGCGTGGATGTCCGGGGGCGGTGGTGCCCTGGCGCGGATGGGCGCACACGGCACGATGCGCAAAGGAGCCTAACCCCTGGACCGTGTCCCGGATCACTCATCGACGACAGTTTGCCTCGATCGTGACCCGATTGGAACGCGGACGAAACCCGAGGACCTGCGCGAGCGCGTTCCTTCGTCCCGCGCGCGGCATTTGTCCGGTCTCCGGGTGCGGCGCACGTCACACCAGCTCGCCGTCGTGGAGGTCGACGACGCGGTCCGCGCGCGCCACGAGCTCCGGGTCGTGGGTCGTCACCACCGCCGCCACGCGCTCGGTGTGCACGAGCTCGCGCAACAGGTCCATCACCCGCCGCGCCGTGGCGGAGTCGAGCTGCCCGGTGGGCTCGTCGGCGAGCAGCACGCGCGGCGCGGCCACCAGCGCCCGCGCGATCCCGACCCGCTGCTGCTGCCCGCCCGAGAGCTCGTACGGCCGTTGGGCGGCGTGGTCCGCCAGCCCGACCCGGTCCAGCGCCTCGGCCACCCGGCGCGCCCGCTCGCGCGGCGCGGTGCGCCGCAGCCGCAGCGGCACCTCCACGTTCTCCGCCGCGGACAGCACCGGGAGCAGGCCGAACGCCTGGAAGACGTAGCCGACCTCCTCGCGCCGCACCGCGATCACCTCGTCCGGGCGCATCGTTGTCAGCTCCCGCGTCCCCAGCCACACCCGGCCCGACGACGGCGCGTCCAGCCCGCCGAGGACGTTCAGCAGGGTCGTCTTGCCCGACCCGGACGGTCCCCGGACGACCAGCAGCTCCCCCGGGTCCACCGTGAGGCTCACTCCGCGCAGCGCGTGCACCGCACCCGGCCCGGTGCCGAAGGTTCGGGTCACCTCCTGGGCCGCGAGCGCCGCCGTCGTGCTCGGTGCTGCCGTCATCGGTCCCCCTCCTCGGTCGTGTCCGGGCGGACCTGGACGTGGTCGGGCTCGAGGGCGAGCCGCACCCGGTCGCGCAGGTCCAGCGCCGCGACGAAGTCCGTCGGCAGCTGGAGGCGACCCACCCGGTCGAGCACCGCGAACTCCTCCGCGACGTGCCGCTCCACGCCCGCGGCGTCGGTCTCGGTGCGACGCAGCACCTCGGTCGCGGTGCGGCCGTCGCGGATCTGCACGGTGCGGGCCACGTGCTCCGAGACCGTCGGGTCGTGGGTGACGATCAGGGTGGTCACCCCGGTGGCCGCGTTGACCGAGCGCAAGGCCTCCAGCACCTCTGCGCTCGTGGCCTCGTCGAGCTCGCCGGTCGGCTCGTCGGCGAGCAGCACGCGGGGCCGGTTGGCGACCGCCACGGCGATCGCGACCCGCTGCTGCTGCCCGCCGGACATCGCCGCCGGGAGCCGGTCCGCGAGGTCTGCCACGCCCAGCAGGTCGAGCAGCTCGGTCACGCGGGCCTCCCGCCCGCCGCGGGGCGACCGGGCCAGCTCCAGCACGAGCCGGACGTTCTGCGCGGCCGTGAGGTAGGGCAGCAGGTTGCGCGACGTCTGCTGCCACACGAACCCGACGGCGTGACGCTGGTACCGCACCCGCTCGCGCCGGGACATGGCCAGCAGGTCCGTGCCCGCCACCACCGCCGATCCCCCGGTCGGCGTGTCGTGCCCGGACAGGATGCCCAGCAGCGTGGACTTCCCCGAGCCCGAGGCCCCCACCACGGCGACCAGCTCGCCCGCCTCGAGGCGCAGGTCCAGGCCTTGCAGCGCCTGCACCTCCACACCGTCGGTGGCGAAGATGCGTACCAGCCCGCTGCACAGGATCTCGCTCATCCGTCCGTCCCTCCCTGTCTCATCCGCCTGCTCAGTCCGTCCCGGCCCGCAGCTGGTCGACGTCGCGCCGGCGCCCGAGCCTCCCCGCGACGGCCGCCCCGATGGCGACGACCCCGACCAGGCCGAGGGCCAGCGCACCGAGCCAGAGCGGGTCCGCGACCAGCGGCGGTGCGGTGTCGCCGCCGGTGAGCGGCGTGAGGTCGACGACGGCGAGCACGAGCGCGGGCACGGCCCAGCCGAGCGCGCCCCCGGCCAGCAGACCGGCGGCGGTCCACGGCGCCGTCTCCCACGCCACGATCCCCCGCTCCGCCCCGGGGGGCAGCCCGAGGGTGCGCAGCACCGCGAGGAGGCGTCGCCGCGCCGGGGCCGCCAGCACGAGGGCGAGCACCACCGTCGCCGCGGCGAGCAGGGCTGACAGCACGACGGCGAGCACGAAGGCGGTCCGGAGCCCCGCCGCCGACGGCGACGAGAGCAACGCACGCTCCCCGGCGACCGGGTCGTCGACGACGGCGTTCGGCTCGACCGCCGCGACCTCCCGCTCGACGCGGGCCCGGTCGGCCGCCGTGGCGCCGTCGTCGAGCCCCAGCAGGGCGAGGCGGGAGGAGCCCGCGCCCACGTCGAGCCGTGCGGCGGCGGTCGTGGCGTCGACCAGCAGCGCCGCGGTCGCCGGCGGGAACCCGGGCAGCCGGTCGACGCGCTCGAGCACCGCCACCTCCTGCCCGCCCGGCCACCGCAGCGGTCCGTCGGCGAGGTCGCCGGCCGCGACGACGGGCAGCGTGCCGCCGTCGGGCGCCACGAGCGCGGCCGACCGCTCGGGGGCGCCCGGCACCTCGGCCTGCACGGCCGCGAGCGCCTCGGCGTCGGTCGCGTAGACCGTCACCGTGGTCGTCCCACCGGCGTCCTCGACCTGGACGCGGCCCAGGTCGACGACCGGCGCGACGGCCGCCACCCCGGCCACACCCGCGAGCGTCGACACCGTCTCGTCGTCCATCAGCGGACCCGCCACCCGGACGTCGGCGCCGACGGCGCCCCACGCCTCACGGGTGACGCCGTCGCGCACCGTGGCGGCCAGGACGGTCGAGGACGCCGCGACACCGACGGCGAGGACGAGTGCGAGAGCCGGCAGCAGCCCGCCCGCGGCGTCGCGCCGCACCCGGGCGGCCCCGAGGAACGGCACCAGGTCGGCGCGGCGGGCGAGCACCCGCTCGACCCCCCGCACGACGGGCGGCACCAGTCGCAGCACCACGAGGGCCGCCGTGACGCTCACCAGCAGCGGCGCCGCGACGACCAACGGGTCGACGGCGGGCCCGGTGCCGTCCGCGCCGGCCACCACGCCCCGGTCGAGCGCCAGCGCCGTGGTCAGCCCCGCCGCGAGCACGACCGCGGCTTCCACGAGCAGCCGGTGGCGCCGCCGTCGGACGGGCACCACGTCGAGGTCCGCGCGGCGCGCTCGCGTTCCCCGCGACGTCGCGACCGCCCCCAGCGCCGCCGCCGGGGCGAGACCGCAGCCGAGCGCCGCGACCAGCTGGGCGGGCGAGACCGGGCCCGGAACCACGACCAGCCCGAGCGCCGTGCCGGCCACGGCCGCGGGCAGCCCGACGACGAGCCCTTCGACGGCCACCACGCCCCGCGCCCAGACGCCCGAGGCGCCCCGCGCACGCACCAGCGCCAGCGCGCTCCGGCGGCGGTCCAGGACCAGCCCGGCCGCCAGCACCAGGACCGCCACCAGCGCACCGAGCGGGCCGACGGCGAGCACGGCGACGACGGCGTCCACCCCCTGGCGCTGGCCCAGCACGCGTTCCAGCACGTCGACCAGGCCCGAGGTCGGCTCCAGCGTGACGGCGTCGCCCTCCACCGGCGTCGAGGTCGTGGCGGTGAGGCCCCGGAGCTGGGCCAGGAGCGCCGGCGCGTCCGCCGACGTCACGGCGCTCGTGTCCACCGGGAACCAGATCCGGGTGGTCGGGCCGGTGACCCAGGCGCCCAGCGTGCCGGGGTCGGCGAACACGGCGGCCGTCGCGATCTTGCCGACGTTCGGGTCCAGGACCACCTCGGGGGTCACCGCGAGCGGGCCGTGCACCCAGTAGTCGGCCGACGCGTCGCGCGGCTCCCAGGTGCCGACGAGCTCGGCGGGCGGCAGCAACGGGTCGTCGGTCGGGTGCACCGACCCGAGGGTCCAGCCGAGCTCCGCGGCGCTCGCCGTGGACATCGCCACCTCGAGGGGCACGGGCTCGGCGTCCACCACGCCGTCGGGGCCCGGCAGCATCGCGTCCCGGTCCGCCACCACGGGCGTCGGCTCCGGCCACCTGCCCTCGACCAGCTCCACCTGGTCGCGCGCCGTGGCGCCCGCGCGCAGGACGATCCGGGGCGCGGCGACGTCGTTGCCCTCGACCGGGCGGACGTCGACCCGCTCGCCGGAGACGAGCAGGTCCGGCTCCCCCAGCACACGGGCCAGCGGCCCGGGCTGGGCGGCGGCCAGCGCGCGCAGACCGTCGCGGTAGCCGTCCAGGTCCGGCTGGGGAGGATCGACCGAGCCCGCACCCGTCGCGCCCAGGACCGGGCCGTCGTCGGCCACGTAGCCCGCGCCGTATCCCGGGACCCCCGGGCTCGTGGCGATGACGTCCCGGGCGATCGCCGAGGCCTGCGCCGTGGCGTGCGCGAGCTGCTCCACGTGCAGGGCCGCGACCGCGCGCGGCACGGCCGACGTCACCGTGGCGGCGAGCATCGCGATGACGGCCAGCGCGACGGTCGGCCCCGCGGCCGTGCGCAGGTGGCGGCGGACCAGCAGCAGCAGGCTCATCGCACCTCCGGGCGGTAGGTCGTGTCGCGCGCCTGCGCCGCGACCCGCCCCGCGGCGACGGCGACCACGGCGGCCGTCCCGGCGACGGCGGCCCCGACCAGCACGGCGGTCAGGCCCGGGTCGACGACCAGGACGGTCGGCGTGGCCCCGACGGCGACGGTAGCGAGCGTCGCCCCGGCCAGACCGGGCACGGTCGCCGCCGCGACGGACCAGCCGGCCAGGACGCCGGCACCGAGCGCCGTCCCGCCGACCATCGCCGTCTCCAGCGCCCGCCCGGCCGCCTGGGACCGCGGCCCGACGCCGGCGGCGCGCAGCACGACGACCTCGTCGCGGCGCCCCGACAGCCCGGCGACCGCCACCACGGCCAGCCCGACGACGGCGAGCGCCGCCGCCCCCGCCGCCGCGAGGGTGAAGGCGAGACGCACCGGCGCGGCCGCGTCCGTCCCCCCACCACCGGAGGTGACGACCTCCACGTCCTGCGGCGCCGGAGCGTGCTCCACGGCCGCGGGCCGGGCGGCGGCGGCGAGCCGCTCGACCGCCGCCGCGTCGTCGGGCTCCGCCGCGGCCAGCCAGACCTCGGCGGGCCGCGGGAGCTGCGCCGCGGTGCGCAGGAGCGTCGCGTCGAGGGCGGCGAGGTCCACCAGAGCGGCCTCAGGGACCGGCTGGCCCGGTACCGCCGGCGTCACACCCGCTACCTGGAGCGGCACGGTCGAGCCGGCCGTGGTGATCTCGAGCGTGTCGCCGACCTGGAGATCCCACCGCTCCGCGGCGGCCTCGCTGACCACCGCCGGGACCGCCGGCGGGGCAGCCGGCACAGGAGCGGTGGCGCCCGAGCCGGTCGGGCCCTCCGCCACGAGGCGCAGCCGCGACGTCTGCGTCGAGTCCAGCACCGCGTCCAGCCCGAGCGTGCCGTCCGCCGCCCGCGCGAGCCCGGCCGACCCGACGGCCGTGGGTGCCCAACGGGAGGCCGACACGTCGAGGGGCACCTCGATCGACCCCGTGCCGTCTGACACCGTGCCGTCCGGCACCATCGCCGCGACCGACACCTCGAGCGTCGCCCGGCGCGGCCCCGGGACCCCCTGGAAGGCGAGGTCCAGGGCCACGAGCCGCGCGCCGGCCGGCACGCCCGCCGGAAGGTTCGCCGTCAGACCGGCGGTGCTCGACCCCTCGGCCAGCTCGGCCGACCCCGCCTCGACGACGCGGAGGGTCCCGTCGGCGGCGGAGAGCCAGGCCGACACCTCGACCTCGACCGGCTCCGTACCCGTCGCCGTGCCCGTCGCCGTCTCCGGTCGCTCGTCGACGTCGCTGCTCACCGCGGCGTCCAGGGCCACGCGCAGCGCCGTCGCCTCGCCCGGCAGCACCGGTGCGGCCGCGAACGGTGATACCCCACGCAGCGGCGCGGCGAGCACGGCCGCATCGGGGGTGCGCACCACGGCCGCCACCTGGTCCGCCGGCAGCGCGGTGAGGCCCACGGCCTCGCCCCGGACGGTCGCGTCGACGACGAGTGCCGGCGCTGCGGCGGCGACCCCGTCGAGCGCCGCCAGCTCGTCGGCACGGGGTGGCGGTCGTTCGGCGCTCAGCCGGCCGGGCGCCGGCACCGTGACCCGCGCGTCGGTGCCCACCTGCTGCGTGATCGCCTCGGCGCGCGCCCGCTCCGACGTCCCGGCGTAGGCGCCCGCCAGCACCGCCGAGCCCGACGCGAGCACCAGCAGCACGACGCCCACGACGACGACGCGCAGCCGCCGTGCCACCTGCCGGGCCGCGAGCACCGCCGTCGTGCCCCGACCCCTCGCAGCCAGCGCCGCCCCCAGCCGCGCCGCCGGGCCCAGCAGGGCGAGGACGACCACGCCGAGCGCCGCCAGCAGCAGCGCCGGGGCCGCGGCGGCGAGCGGGTCGGTCCGGACGCCGTCGGGCACGACGACGAGCGGCGACCCGAGGGACCGCAGGCGCAGCAGACCGGCCGCACCGAGTCCCACCGCCGCGACGACGGTGCCGAGCGCGGCGACCTGCCGCAGGCGTCCCGACCGGTCGGCGGCCTCCCGCCCGGCGACGGCGCGGGCCTGCGCCGCGACGACGGTCGTCAGGACGGCGACGGCGCTCGCCGCCGTCAGGGCGCCCGTCCACCCGACGCTCGCCGTCGGGGACGCCCCGCGGGCGACGAGGACCGCCACCGCGAGCGCGGTACCGGCGCCCGCGGCGAGCACGGCGACGACGCCGGCCTCGACGAGACCCGCCGCGGTCAGCTGCCGAGTGGCCGCTCCCCGCGCCACGAGGATCTCGACCTCGGACTGCCGGGTCGCGGCGAGGAGGCGGGCCACCTGCGTCAGCGCCACCAGCGCGGTGAGAGCGAGCAGCGCCACCGGCACCGCGGCGACCGCACCCGCGTCCCGCTGGGCGGCGTGCACCACGGCGGCACGCTCGCCGAGGTCTCCCTCGACGACGACGCCGCGCACCGCCACGCCGTCGGCCTCCCGCAGGACGCTCCGCAGCCCGTCACCGCCGGCGGTGAGCCCGGCCAGGTCTCCCGGCGCGAGCGACCCCAGGTCCGGGGTGATCACCCAGGTGACGAACGGGGTGTCCGTCCCGTCGGCGGTCTCGGACCGCACGACGTCGAGCGGCGCGTCGCCGAAGAGCTCGGCGACCAGGTCCCGGACGCGCGCGTCCTGCGTGGCGGCGTCCGGAGCGACGCGCGTGGTCACCGTCAGGCTCGCCGGCTCGGGCGCTGCGAGGGCCGCGCGTGCGGCGTCCGTCGTGGACGCGGCCACGGCGCCCAGCATCACCCCGCTCGTCGCCGCGACCACGGCGACGAGCAGGGCGACGAGGCTCAGCAGGCCACGGTGGGCACCTGCCCGCCGTACCGCGGACCGGAGCACCTGTCAGCCGCCGTGGAACGCCCCGCCCAGCGGGTTTCCACCCTCGGCGCCGGGTGTCTTCCGCCGCGCGGGCCGGTCGTCCCGGGACGTCGGGTCGACGCGCAGCTCGACGACCTCGTCGCCGAGCTCGGCCAGGAGCCGGTGCCGGTCCTCGCGCCGCTGCTGCTGCTCGAGCGGGTCGGGCACGGGTGCCGCCGCGAGCAGCCGCTTCGTGTAGTCCTCGCGAGGGTGGCGCAGCACCGCGTCGCGGTCGCCCTGCTCCACGATCCGGCCGTCCTGCAGCACGACCACCTTGTGGGCCAGGAGGTCGATGACCGCCAGGTCGTGACTGACGAACAGGCAGGCGAACCCGAACTGCTGCTGCAACGACGTGAACAGCTCCAGCACCGAGGCCTGGACGGAGACGTCGAGCGCCGACGTCGGCTCGTCCGCCACCAGGAGATCCGGCTCCAGGGTGAGCGCCCGAGCGATGGAGACGCGCTGGCGCTGACCGCCGGAGAGCTCGTGCGGGTAGCGGTTGTAGCACGCCCGCGGCAGCTCGACGGCGTCGAGCAGGTCCATCACCCGCTGCTGGCGGGAGGCGGCGTCCCCCACCTGGTGCACCACGAGCGGCTCGGCGATCGCCTCGCCCACCGGGAAGCGCGGGTTGATCGAGGCGGCCGGGTCCTGGAAGACCACACCGATGCGACGGCGCAGGTCCTTGAGCTGCTTCTTGCTGAGCGCGCCGAAGTCCTCGCCGAGGATGCGCACGCTGCCCGAGCGGGCCGGGATGAGGCCCAGCGCGCACTTGCCGATCGTGGACTTGCCCGAGCCGGACTCCCCCACCAGTCCCACGATCTCCCCCTGGCCGACGGTGAAGGAGACGTCGTCGACGGCGCGGAACGCCGGCTTGCCGAGCCGGTGGTACTCGATGACCAGGTTCTCGAGGGCGAGCGCCGGCGCCGGACGGCGCTGCTCCTCGCCACCGGCCACCGCGACGTCGGCCTGCCCGGTCCCCTCGCCCAGGTGGGGCACCGCGCCGAGCAGCCGCTTCGTGTACTCGTGCTGCGGGTCCGTCAGGACCTGCTCGGCGGTCCCCGTCTCCACGAGGTCCCCCTTCAGCATGACTGCGACGCGGTCCGCCATGTCCGCCACCACACCCATGTTGTGGGTGATGAGCAGGATGCCGGTGTCGAGCTTGTCCTTCAGGGACCGCAGCAGGTCGAGGATGTCGGCCTGCACCGTGACGTCGAGCGCCGTGGTGGGCTCGTCGGCGACGATCACCTTGGGGTCGCAGGAGATCGCCATCGCGATGACGACGCGCTGGCGCTGCCCGCCCGAGAGCTCGTGGGGGTACTGCTTGAGCCGGCGCTCCGCCTCGGGGATGCCGACCATGTCGAGGAGCTCGGCCGCCCGGGCCGTCGCCTGCCTGCCGTAGGCGATGCCGTGCAGCTGGAGCGCCTCGGTGAGCTGGTCGCCGATGGTCAGCACCGGGTTGAGCGCCGTCATCGGCTCCTGGAAGACCATGGCGATGTCGTTGCCGCGCATCTTGCGCAGCCCCGCCTGGTCGAGGTCTCCCACGATCTTGTCGCCGACCCGCACGGTGCCGGAGACCCGGGCGTTGGACGGGAGCAGGCCGAGCGCCGTCGTGGAGGTCACCGACTTGCCGGAGCCGGACTCGCCCACCAGGGCGACCACCTCACCGGGGTGGACCTCGAGGGAGACGCCCTTGACGGCGCGCACGTCGCCGAACTCGGTGCCGAAGGTGACCTCGAGGTCGGTGAACGACAGGACGGCGTCGCCGGTCGAGGTGGCGTCGGACGAGGAGGTGATGTCGAGGGTGGTCATCAGGCCTTGGTCCTGTTCTGGCGGGGGTCGAACGCGTCGCGCAGACCGTCACCGATGAAGTTCACGCTCAGGGCGATGGCGAGGATCATCAGACCCGGCCACCAGAAGAGCCACGGACGCGTGGTGAACGCCGTCTGGTACTGGGAGATGAGCAGGCCCAGCGACGTGTCGGGCGGCTGCACACCGAAGCCGAGGAAGCTCAGCGAGGTCTCGAGCAGGATCGCCGCCGAGATCGCCAGGGTGGCCGAGACGATGATCGTCCCGACGGCGTTGGGCAGCACGTGCTTGAAGATGATGCGCTGCGCCCCGGTGCCCACCGCGGTCGCCGCCACGACGAAGTCCCGCTCGCGCAGGGACAGCACCTCGCCGCGCACGAGCCGGGCGAGCCCGGTCCACGTCACGATCCCGAGCATGAGGGTGAGCCCCCAGATGCCCCACGGGCTCGCGATCTTGCCGAGCACCGCCGCGAGGACGAGCAGGGGGATGACGATGAGCAGGTCGGTCAGGCGCATCAGCGCCGCCTCGACCCAGCCGCGGTAGTAGCCCGCGAAGGCACCCACCACGGTGCCGATCACCGTCGAGATCAGTCCGACGCCCAGGGCGATGATGATCGACTTCTGGGTGCCGAGCATCACGAGGGCGAAGTAGTCCTTGCCGATCGTGTCCTGCCCGAACGGGTGCTCCCAGGTGGGCGCGCCCGTGCCGATCTTCTCGTACTGGGAGACCGGGTCCTTGTCCCACCAGCCCGGGATCGGACCGATCCCGAGGGAGGTGAAGGCCACGATGATGACGACGGCCAGGACGACCATCGCGACGATCGCGCCCCGGTGACGGAAGAAGCGTCGCCGGACGAGCTGGCCCTGGCTGTACGACTTCTCCTCGGTGGTGACGGTCTCGGCGTCAGTCATGGCTCGCTCCGATGAGGTGGTGCAGACGGGTTCCGGTCATGGCGCTCACCGCCGGATCCGTGGGTCGAGGAAGGCGTAGGCGATGTCCGCCAGCATGTTCATCACGATGGCGGCGATCCCCGTGACGAGGAAGAACGCCATGACGGGTGCCGGGTCGACGGCGTTGAGGGCGTCGATGAACAAGGCACCCATGCCCTTCCAGCCGAAGACCCGTTCGGTGATCACCGCACCGCCGATGAGGTTCGCGAAGTCGAACGCGACGATCGTGGTGATGGGGATGAGCGCGTTGCGGAAGGCGTGCTTGGTGATGACCGCCCGCTCGCTCAGGCCCTTCGAGCGGGCGGTACGGACGTAGTCCTGGTTCATCGTCTCGAGCATCGAGGACCGCGTGTAGCGGGAGTACGAGGCGACCGAGATCAGCGTGAGCAGCACGGTCGGCAGGACGAGCTGCATCCCCGTGTCCAGCACCGACTCCCAGAAGTCACCCGTGAAGTTGGGCGTCTGCGAGCCGATCGTCGAGATCGGCCGCGGCTTGAGCTCCAGGAAGCTCGACCAGTTCGCGACGAGGATGTCGAAGACGACGACCAGCGAGGTCAGGATGCCGGTGATCGCCGACACGAGCATCGCCTGCTTGCGCGCGTAGCCGCCCCAGGCCGCACCGACGCCGAGCGAGACCGCCACGGCGAGCACGAAGAGGCCGATGAGCACCCACCACGACGACGGCGCCAGCAGCAGGTTCGCGAACAGCAGGTAGCTGACGGTCCCGACGACGGCGGTGGTGACGGCCCCGTACAGCACCCTGCGGTTGCCCAGCCCGGCCACGATCGCCGTGGTGAGCACCGCCGCCCCGAGAGAGGTGAGCAGCACCATCGCGAGCCCGAAGGTCGGGTTGCGGTACCACTCGAGGACGTTGAGCACGTAGAGCACGACGGCGACGAACGCGAACGTGGCGCCCGCGGTGTACAGCTTGCGTCGCCAGCTGCCCCCGAGCACGGCCGCGACGACGACTCCGACGATCAGGGCGATGAGGAGCACCATCGGTGGCTCCATGTCGCCGCTGGCGATCCAGTCGTTGAACCGGATCGCGCCGTACTCCTTCAGCAGCACCGCCGCCCAGAAGACCGGCAGCGAGAAGAAGAGGAAGGCGAGGAACGTCACGGTGTAGTCGAAGCCCGAGTACTGCCGGATCGCGGTCAGGATGCCGAGCGCGACACCGATCACGATGGCGAGCAGCGTGGCGAGCGTGACGAGGCGCAGGGTCGACCCGGCGGCGAGGCTCGTCAGCTCCAGCACGTCGGACCCGTTGATGTTGGTGCCCAGGTCGCACGACCCGGTGAAGCATCCACCGACACCCTGGAGCCAGTCCCAGTAGCGCTGGTACCAGGGCTGGTCGAGGTTCATGAGGTCGATGCGCGCCTGCATGAGCTGCGCGGCGTTGTCCGCGTTCGACTCGCGAAGGTCTTTCAGCGGGTCGCCCGAGATCGTCACGAGCCAGTAGATGAGGACCGACGCCAGCCAGAGGATGAAGACCGAGATGCCGAGCCGTCGGAGGATGAACTTGAGCACGGTGTGCCCCTTCGGGGGCGGCAGGGAGTCTGCCGCCGGTCAGATCGGTGGGACGGAGAGGTCACGCGGCACAGGACCTTGTGCCGTCGCCCGGGACACGGAGCCCTGGCAACAACACCGTGGGGCAGGGAGTCGTGCTCCCTGCCCCACGGCTGGTGCATCAGGTCGTCAGGAAGCGCGAGCCCACTGCTCGCTGTTCCACACGATGCCCGACTGCGCGGCGGTGTCGCGCACGTTCTCCAGGTCGGAGCTGTACGCGCCGACCCCCGGGTGAGCGAACAGCGGGATGCCGAACAGGGTGTCCCACAGCTGCTTCTCGATCACCTTGGTCTGCTCCAGGTGCACCGACTCGTCCGCGGTCGAGGCCAGGGTGTCCCAGGCCTCGTCGACGACCTCGTCGGAGTAGCCGCCGTAGTTCTGCGGCTGGTCCGTCGCGTAGATGTTCTGGCCCGAGGCCTTCTGGCCCGAGCCGGCCCACGCGAACAGCGCGACCTCGTAGTCACCGTTGGGCAGGTCCTTGTCGAAGAACTCCGGCGAGCCGGTGTCGACGATGTTGAAGCCCACCTGGTCGCAGGACGCCTTGATCGAGGCGATCTCGTCGGCGCGGCGCGGGTTGGGCGCCGAGTAGCCGATGCGGACCTCGGTGCCCTCCTCGAGGCCGGCGGCCTCGAACTTCTCCGCGGCCATCTCCAGGTCGACCTCGTCGTAGCGGCCGTCGTAGGAGGCCGAGACGACGTCCTCGTAGCTGTCCTGGAACGGGAACACCTCACGGGCGTTCATCACCACGGCGGTGTCGTCGATCGGCTTGATCAGGTCGTCGACGATCTTCTGGCGGGGCACGCAGTAGGCGAACGCCTCACGCGCCTCGAGGCTGTCGGAGAAGACGCCGTTGTTGAAGTTGAAGTCGAGGTGCTCCCACGTCAGCGTCTGACCGGTCGTGACGGTGACGGCCTCGCCGAGCTGCTCGAGCTGGGCCACCGTGTCGACCGTGGCCTGCGGCTCGATGACGTCGAGGTCGCCGTTCTGCAGCGCCTGGACGTGCGTGTCCGCCGCGGCGAAGCGGAACGTGAGCTCCTTGGTCGCCGCCGGGGTGCCCCAGTAGCTCTCGTTCGCCGTCAGGGTGATGGACTGACCGGGGACCCAGCCGTCCTCCTTGAAGGTGTAGGGGCCCGACGACGGCACGAGGGCCAGGTCCGGCAGCTCGCCCGGGTCGGAGAGCCAGCCCGTGTTCCAGAACTCGGCAGCCTGCTCGAGGATCTCCATGTCGAGGTCCTGGATCGCGGTGACGAGCTCCTCGGTGGTGATGCCGATCTCCTCGGCGACCACGTGGGCCGGCAGCGGCGCGCTGACGAGGATCTCCCAGTCGGCGTAGATGCGCTCGTAGTCGTACTGGAACATCTTGGCGTCCGCGGAGTCGGCCTGCGGGCCCTCGGGCACGTAGTCACCGAGCGTCATGCCGGAGACGTGGTTGAACAGCGGCGTCTCGCTCGCGTCCTCGGTGACGGCGCCGTCGGCGGTGATCGCCTGCGTGGCCCAGTCGAGCAGGAAGTCCGCGTACGTGATCGGGGTGCCGTCGGACCAGACCGCGTCGTCCGCGAGGGTGTACTGCACCTGCAGCGGGTCCTCGGAGATGGCCTCGTAGGTGCCGAAGGTCTCGTCGTGGCAGATGGTGCCGTCGACGCCGAAGTACCAGAACGCGCCCTGCATGCGCTCGGTGACGGCACTGTTGTACGTCGAGTACGTCTCGGGCGTGAGGGTGTTGTAGCCGAGGAACTCGTCCTCGCCCACGGAGTACTTGACCTCGCCCTCGGCCGTCTCCGTGGTGCCGGTGTCGACCTTGCACGGGTCGCTGATCTGCTCCGCGTCCATCGACTCTTCCGCCATCGACTCTTCCGACTGCGGTTCGTCATCGGCTGCCGGGCTGGAGCACGCCGAGAGCAGCAGGGCGCCCGCGGCGACGGCCGCGACGGCTGCGCTTGCTCGCCTGATCTTCACTGGGTTCCTCCTCAAGGGGAAGGACCCCCCGCCGTGCTCGGCCGGCACGCTCGTGGCTGTGTCCGGTCTCACCCTCGGAGGGTCCGTGGTGTTCGCCACACCGTACCCAGCCCCGGGTGACCGGATTCACCTTCCCGACACTTTGCGACTTGATCGTTACCGATCTGAGACTGCCGAGAAGCATGGCGCACGATTTCGCCGGTTGCATCGGAACACAAGCGAAACAAGGAGGTTCTGTTCCATCACGTCGCTGTCATATAACGATGTTATGGAAGGGAATGGAAAGGCGAATCCCCGCAAAAAGACTCGGCACTCAGGCTCGGTGGCCACGCTTCTCGTTGCCGCGGCGGTAGTTGCCGGTGGCACGTGCGAGCAGCTCCTGGTCCTGCTCCTCGTCCTGACCGAGGAGCGCGACCAGCCGGGCGGCCTTCGCGCCGGCGACCACGACGACCAGCCGACCGCCCCTGCTGACGAGCACGCGGCCGTCCTTCGTGACGCGGTGGTCGAACGGGTCGTCCTGGAGGCTCATCCGAGATCCGCCCCCGGACGCCGCCAGCAGTACGGCGTCGTCGTGGACACCTTCACCATGCCCGAGCGCTCGAGGATCGGCCGGGAGAACTCGGTCGAGTCGCTGTGCATCATGTGCGTGCCCGCCGCGAGCGCCGACCGGGCGCGGGCAGCGGTCAGCGCCCGGTAGATGCCGCGTCCACGCCACGTGGGGCGCGTGCACCCGCCCCAGACCCCGGCGAACTCGGTGCCGGCGACCGGCTCGAGCCGCCCGGCGCTCACGATCTCACCGTCGGCCTCCGCGACCCACAGCTCCATGCCGGGGTCCACGGCCTGCCGGCGGAGGATCGCCTCGGCATGCCCGGCCGACGGCGGGGCGCCGAAGACCTCGTCCGCCATCGCCTGCATGGCGCGGACGTCGGCCTCGGTGGTGAGCCTGCGCAGCGTCACGCCGTCGGGCAGCGGGACGTCGACGGCGAGCGCCTCGGTGAGCCCGATCATGATCGACTCGGTCCCGTCCTGGAGGAACCCGGCGTCGACCAGGGCGTCGTGCAGGCCGGGGGCATGGTCGTGGCCACGCGTCTTCCACTCGACGCGGTCGATCGCGTCGTCGGCGCGGAAGTGGTCGAGCGCCCCCGCGACGAGCTCGCGGACGTCCGCCGCATCGGCGCCGCCGAGGTCCCGGTAGGTCACGAACCCCTGCCCGCCGGCGAACGTCACGAGCCACAGCGGTCCGCGGCGGCTCACCCGCAGGGCGGACGGCGTCTCGGCGTCGGTGCGGAGCTGCTCGTCGTACGCGGCGAGGAGCCGTGCGGTGTCGGTCATCTGCGTGACGCTGTCATCGCGGCCTCGCGAGCGCAACGGATTTCCCGCTCGGACATCACTGCTGGCCGGCGGCCCGCAGGACCTCGTCCGGCCACCACGACGCCGCCGCGTGCCCGAGCAGCAGCTTCGGGTAGTAGGCCCAGGCGAACCACGGGGCCCGGACGGACGGGCCGAGAGCGCCGTCGAGCAGCAGACCGCCGATGGTGAGGGCGACGCCCAGGGGACGACGCCGGTCCGGGTAGCGCCGGATCGCCGCCGTCGACCCCAGGAGGAAGACGTAGTGGGCTAGGCGCCGCCGCTGAGGTCGACGGCGAGCAGGCACGCCGCCACGGTGCCGGCACGGGCCGCACCGCGTCGCCGGGCCACCACCGGCGCCACCACCGCGCCGACCGCCGTCGTCAGTGCGGTCAGGGCGTGGTTGACCGGCGTCGCCTCCGGCCCGACGAACTCGGCCCACGCGCGACGTACCGCATCGCGTCCGCTGCTCACGCCGCCACGGTGGCACGCCGGGCGACGAGCGGCAACGTGGACAGCGAGCTCCACGCGTGCCCGATCGGCCGACGAGACGAACTGGTGGGACCTCATTCCCCGGATCGGACGTACCGCGCGCAGACCTCGACGATCGCGGACGCTGCGTCGATCGCCTCCGCGACGTCCTGCCTCGTCGCCGTCGGGTGCTCGTCGTCCGGATACTCCGTCGCGTTGCGCACCTGGCGCATCCAGTCGAACTCTTCCAGCGCCTGGTCTCCGACGAGTGCAGCGACCGCGATCCCCGTGTTGCGGTGCGCTCCACCGACAGGGCGGACCCGCATCCCTTCGACGGCGAGGACGGCCGCGAGGGCTTTGCGCGCGGCGTCGTACGCGGCGGTGAAGGCCATCGCGTGATCGTCCGTGCCGGCGAGCATCTCGGCCGTGCGGACATGCCGCTCGGCGGTGCCGATCACGCTGAGCGCATGGTCGCGATTGACGGCCACGCGCTCCAGCCGGCGATTCGCGAGCATCTGGTCGATGACCTCAGGCATGGACGTCACCCGACATCACATCGACGACCGGACGCGAGCGGATCGTCGCGACGAATGGCGAGGGCGCGTCGACACGCCAGTCATCAGGTGCGAGTCGAGAGATGTTCACGGCGGCGTCCAGCCGGTCCCCGGCTTCGGACGCGAGTGCCGCGAGCGTCTTGCGAGGGGCGTCGCCGACGACGAGCACGTCGATGTCACGAGGGAACGGACCGCACTCCCCTGCCCGGCGCGCAGCCCAGGAACCGTAGATCATGACCCGCTCGACGCCGTCCAGGCCCGCGAAGAGCTCCCGGAGCACCGGGACCGGTCCGTAGGTCGCGGCGATCAGGTCTCGCATCAGCGTGAACAACGGGTGCTCCGGATTCGCGCGGACGAGCCGGTTGCGTCCCAGGTGTCGGTCGCGAAGCACCTCGCCGTCGACCAGCCGCCCGACCTCGCGATGCACGACCGGACCGCTGACTCCGGTTCTCCGCCCGAGCTCGGCCAGCGTGAACTCCCGGTCGGGGTGCCCGAGCGTCTCGGCCAGGATCGCCCCGACCGCGTCCGAACGCACGAACGGCGTCAGCCGCGACGCGGAAGGCTTCACAAACAGGAAGATATCTTCCGTTTATAGGAATCGTCAAGGTGGCGGCTCACACGTTGAAGCGGAACTCCACCACGTCACCGTCGGCCATCACGTAGTCCTTGCCCTCGATGCGCGCCTTGCCGGCCGCCTTGGCGGCCTGGACCGACCCGTGCTCGACGAGGTCGTCGAAGGAGACGATCTCCGCCTTGATGAAGCCCCGCTCGAAGTCGGTGTGGATGACGCCGGCGGCCTGCGGGGCGGTCCAGCCCTTGCGGATCGTCCAGGCCCGGGCCTCCTTGGGCCCCGCGGTGAGGTACGTCTGCAGCCCCAGGGTGTCGAAGCCCACGTGGGCGAGCTGGTCGAGCCCGGCCTCCGCCTGCCCCGACTCGGCGAGCATCTCGGCGGCTTCGTCGGGCTCCAGCTCGACGAGCTCGGACTCGAACTTCGCGTCGAGGAAGATGGCGTGGGCGGGAGCGACGAGCTCGCGCATGCGGTCCTGCATCGCGGTGTCGGCGAGCCCGGCGTCGTCGGTGTTGAAGACGTAGATGAACGGCTTGGCCGTCATGAGCTGCAGCGAGGCGATCTCGGCGAGGTCGAGACCGGCGGCCTTCGCCCCCTGGAACAGGGTGGTGCCCGCCTCCAGGATCTCCTGGGCCTGCTTCGCCGCGGCGAAGAGGACCGGGTCCCCCTTCTTGATCTTGACCTCCTTCTCCATCCTCGGCAGCGCCTTCTCCAGGGTCTGGAGGTCGGCGAGGATGAGCTCGGTCGAGATCGTCTCGATGTCCCCGGCCGCGTCCTGCGAGCCCTCGACGCGCACCACGTCACCGTCGTCGAACGCGCGTGTCACCTGGCAGATCGCGTCGGCCTCACGGATGTTGGCGAGGAACTTGTTGCCGAGACCCTCACCCTCGAACGCCCCCTTGACGATGCCCGCGATGTCGACGAACGACACCGTCGCGGGCAGGATTCGCTCGGAACCGAAGATCTCGGCCAGCCGGCCGAGCCTCTCGTCCGGCAGGGGCACCACGCCCACGTTCGGCTCGATCGTCGCGAACGGGTAGTTCGCCGCGAGCACGGTGTTGCGGGTCAGGGCGTTGAAGAGGGTGGACTTGCCGACGTTGGGCAGGCCGACGATGCCGATAGTGAGTGCCACGTCGGCCCAGTCTACGCATCGGGGCCGGAGCAGCCGTTCAGCCGCGGACCGTCATCCTTCGACCGTGATGTCGCGGTGCCAGGACTCGGTGACGTAGGCCGTGCGCCAGCCGAGCTTGCTGTAGAGCGCCTCGGCGCCCGTGGGGCTGTCCGCGTCGACCTCCAGGCCCACCCGGCGGCGGCCGCGGGCGGCCGCGTCGGCGATCACGGCGTACAGCAGGCCGGTCGCGACGCCCCGCCCCCGCGCCTCGGCGAGCGCACCGATGTAGTCGATGTAGGTGCCCATGCTGCCGGACACGTCCGGCCCGGACTCCGACCCCACCAGTGCTCCGACGGGCACCGGCTCGCCGCCGGGGACGGACGGGACGTCCGCGAAGGCCAGCCACCAGTGGTCCCAGCGGTGCCCCGGGTCCTCCCGCAGGCGCTGCACGAACTCGGTGAAGTACTCCTGGTAGGAGTTGAAGTGATCGGTGAACGCGGTCTCGAGGACCTGGTAGACGGCGTTGAGGTCCTCGGCGACCGGCATGCCGTTGTCGTGCTGGGCGACCCGGCGCACGACGACGCCCTCGTGGGGGACGGGGAACGCCCCCGGCTCGCCCTCGTGGGGCTCCACCGGCCGCGTCATCTGCCACCAGGTGCGCACGTGGTCGAACCCGGCCGCCGACAACCACCCGCGCAGGACGTCGTCGCCGGCGAACGCCCCGGCGTCGAGCTGCGTGCTCCCCGTGCCGCGGAGCTGCGCGAACTCTCCGCCGACCTCGGCCAGCCACGCGTAGCACCAGGCGGCCACCTGCTCCTGGAGGCCGGTCGCCAGCGTGCGGTCGACCTCGATCCCGATGACCGCGCGGCCCGCCGCACGGTCGTGGGCGTGCGCCCACGCGCGGATCACGCCGTCGGCGTCCCGCAGGACGACGTGGCGCCGCGTCCACGACGCCTGACCGGCGACCTCGTTCTCGACCGCCCGGACGTCGGCGTCCGCCGAGCCCGTGTACGGAGCGGCCTGCCGCGCACGGAGCTCACCCAGCCGGGGGGCGTCCGCGAGGTCGGGAGCCACCGCCGTCCAGTCGTCGGGAAGAGTCGCTGCCGGTCGGTCGCTCGCAGAATTCACGCGGACCAGTCTGTCAGGTCCGCGCGACACGCCCGGATGCGTGGGCACCGGAGCACCCGTCAGCGGAAGGCCGTCACCTGCGCCAGCAGGTCCGGCAGGCGTCGCTCGTAGACACGTGCGCCCCAGCGGACGCCGACGACGAGCGCACCGGCCGCCGTGGCCAGCCCGACGGCCACCGCGGCCCAGCCGAACCCGGCCGGCGCCCCCAGGATCGCGGCGAGAGCGAGGGCGAGCGTCGGCAGCACCAGCGCGAGCACCACCAGGAAGGCGACCGACTGTGCCACCAGCGTCGCGACCGTCGCGCCCTGCGGCGTCTTGAACGCGCTCTCGCCCGGTTTCGGCACGGGGTACACGAGCCGCGCCGAGACGGCGCTCGACGTCCCCAGGGAGGCGCCCAGCACGCCCAGCGACAGGCCCAGCAGCGCCGGCAGCGCGTCCCACCTGCCGGCGGCACCCGTCGCCGCCACGGCCATCGCGACGACCAGGGGCGCGCCGACGACGACGACCGGCAGCACCCTCCCCCACCGGTCCGCCCGCCCCGGCAGGCCCGTGGCGACGTGCAGCGCGAACGCCGTGTGGTCGTACCCCACGTCGTTCGAGATCCCGAAGCCCAGGATGAACGCCGTCAACGGTGCGACGACGAGCAGCAACCCGGTCCCCGCGCCGGTCGACAGCCCGACCACCGCCAGCGCGACGGGCAGCAGCGGCACCACCGCGAGCGAGACCGCGTACCGCGGATCGCGAACCCAGTAGGTGGCGCACCGGGCCGCGACGGCGCCCGTGGGGGTCGCCGGGAGCCGGGCGAACCAGCCCAGGCCGCGGACCTTCGGGCCGCTGCTGCTGTGCGGAGGGCTCACCAGAGCGCGGGCGAGCGCGCGGTCCCAGACCCACCACGCGGCGCCGAGGGTGACCACGACGACGGCGATGCGGGCCAGCAGGAGCCACCACGCGCCGTCGTGCACGGCGCCCGCGAACGCCCAGGGCGCCCCGAACGGAGTCCACGCGACCACGTCCGCCACCTGGGTCAGCGCCTCGAGCAGCGCGGGACCGGGGCCCGATGCGGTGACCGTGACGCCCTCGGGGCCGATGGACTTCTCGGCACCCGAGGACAGCCAGGCGACGGCCGGACCGATCAGCAGGAGCGGCACGATCGCCACCACCATGAGGATCTCGCGGTAGCGGCGCGAGTCGAGCAGCGGGGCGAGCGCCGTCGTCGTCGCGCGCGAACCCACCACGCACAGCGCGAGGGCGGCGACGGCGCCGAGCAGGGCCGCCAGGAGCGCGAGCGGGTCGCTCGCCCAGGCGAAGGAGCTGCCGAGGGCGGCGAGCAGCGTCGCCGCGGCCGGCACCGACACGACGCCCGCGACCGCGAGCCCGGCGAGCAGGCGGCGGCGCGGGATCGCGAACGTGACGAACCGCATCGGGTCCAGCGTGGCGTCCATGCCGAACGCGAACAGCGGCACCACCCACCACGCGAGCACGACGACGGCCCCCACCACCGTCAGCACCTGCCCGGTGAGCACCGGGTCGGTCCGGCCGCCGGCGATCGACGCCGCCACGAAGAAGCCGACGACCGTCAGCCCGTAGAGCGCGGCGAAGCAGAGCCCGATCGTCTGCCACACGCTGCGCCGCAGCGTGTTGGCCAGGAGCCTCAGCCGGAGTCGGACGAGGTGCGCAACCACGCCAAGCCCTCCGTCCCTCGGCGGCCGCCGACGAGCTCGACGAACCGGTCCTCCAGCGTCTGCTCGCCGCGCACGGCGTCGACCGTGCCGGCGTCGAGCACGTGCCCGCCGGCGATGATCGCGACGTGCGAGCACATCCGCTGCACCAGGTCCATCACGTGGCTGGACACCACGACCGTGCCGCCCCCGTCGACGTAGGAGCGCAGGATGTCGCGGATGTTGGCGGCGCTGACCGGGTCGACGGCCTCGAACGGCTCGTCCAGCACGAGCACGCGAGGGGCGTGGATCATCGCGCTCGCCAGGGCGACCTTCTTGGTCATGCCGGCCGAGTAGTCGACCACGAACGTGTCCCGGTCGGCCGTGAGGTCCATCGCCACCAGCAGCTCCTCGGTGCGCTCGGCGACCGTCGACCGGTCGAGCCCGCGCAGCAGCCCGGCGTAGGTGAGCAGCTGGGCGCCGGTGAGCCGGTCGAACAGCCGCACGCCGTCGGGCAGGATCCCGAGCCGCGCCTTGGCCTCGTCGGGGTGCGCCCACAGGTCGGTCCCGAGCACGTGGGCCGTGCCGAAGTCGGGGCGCAGCAGCCCGGTCGCCATGGACAGGGTGGTCGTCTTGCCGGCGCCGTTCGGGCCGACCAGCCCGAAGAACGAGCCGGCGGGCACGTCGAGGTCGATGCCGGCGACGGCGATCTTGTCCCCGAACTTCTTCCACAGGCCACGCAGGCCCAGCGCCGCGGGCGGTGCAGGAGCTCCCGGGGTGGCGGGACCGGGGTCGGCACCCCGGCGAGCGACCTGGTCGGCACCCTGGTCAGCCACCTGGGAGGGGTCGTCAGGCGATGTCACGGGCACCACCGTAGCGGTCGTGGCCGCACCGGATCCGTCCGTCACCCGAGTGCCTCCACCCGGGTGTCGGTACCCCGTGGCAGCCTGAGGCGCATGGAGACGACGACCGCACTGCTGATCTCGCTCGGCACCCTCCTGGTGGGGGTGCTCGTCGGCTGGCTCTGGCACGCCCTGCGCGCGACCGGGCAGGACCGGTCCGGGGAGATGGAGGCCGTGCGCCTGCAGAGCGACCTCGCCGGCGCCCGGCGCGAGACCGCCGCCCTGCGCGACCAGCTCGAGCAGTCCGGCCAGGATCTCGAGCGGCGGCTGGCGGACGCCCGCGAGCAGCACGCCCGGGAGCTCGCGGCGGTCCGCGAGCAGGCGGACAAGCAGCTCGCCCAGGTCCGCCAGGACGCCGACCGCCAGGTCGCCGAGGTCAAGGGCGACCAGGAGCGCACGGCCCAGCAGTTCCGTTCGCTGGCCGGGGAGGTGCTGCAGTCCAGCAGCAAGCAGTTCCTCGACCTCGCCGAGCAGCGCCTCAAGCAGTCCGCGATGCGGGGCGACGAGACCCTCGCCAAGCGCGAGCAGGCGTTCGCCGCCCTCGTGGAGCCGATCGGCAAGAGCCTGGAGCAGGTGCGCCTCGAGGTCGCCGAGCAGGAGAAGAAGCGCATCGAGTTCGACTCGCGGCTCAGCGAGAACATGCGCAGCCTCGCCGAGGTCAACACCGAGCTGCGCAAGGGGACGAACGACCTCGTCACGGCGCTGCGGTCCTCGCAGGAGCGGGGCGCGTGGGGCGAGCTGCAGCTCCAGCGGGTCGTCGAGGCCGCGGGGATGATCGAGCAGGTCGACTTCGACGTCCAGGTCCAGGCCACCAACGACGACGGCGAGACGCTGCGGCCCGACATGGTGATCAACCTCGCCGGCGGCAAGAACATCGTGGTCGACTCCAAGGTTGCGTTCCTCGGCTACCTCGAGGCGCAGCAGGCCGACGACCCGAGAGTGCGCGAGGAGCGCATGGCGGCCCACGTGCGGCACGTGCGCAAGCACGTCGACGACCTGGCCTCCAAGAGGTACTGGGACCTGTTCGACCAGGCGCCCGAGTTCGTCGTGATGTTCGTGCCCGCCGAGGCCTTCCTGTCCGCGGCCCTGGAGCGCGACCCGGCCCTGATGGAGGAGGCGGCACGCAAGAACGTCATCCTGGCCAGCCCGGCCACGCTGCTGGCCCTGCTGCGGACCGTCGCCTACTCCTGGCGGCAGCAGGCGCTGGCGGACAACGCCCAGCGGGTGCTGAAGGTGGGCAAGGAGCTCCACTCCCGGCTCGTCACGATGACCGGCCACGTGACGAAGATGGGCCGCTCGCTCGAGGCGTCGACGAAGGCCTACAACTCGATGGTCGGTTCGCTGGAGCGCAACGTGCTCACCTCAGCGCGTCGGATGGTCGAGCTCGATGTGGTCGACGCGCGGGACGAGATCTCGGAGGTGCGCGGCCTGGAGGAGACGCCGCGGCCCATCACCAAGCCGGAGCTGCTGGCCGCGGAGGAGGGTGGCGTCGTCGCGATCGACTCGGTGAGCGCGGACTCCGCCCTCGAGGCCCTGGTGGAGGCCGACCGCCGGGCCCTGGAGCGGGCGGCCGCCCGCCGAGCCGACGAGGAGGCTGCGGCGCGCTCGGCGGACGACTCCGACGCCGCGGCGGGGTGACGCCTCCGCTTCCCAGTACCCTCGCGTCCGTGGAGCAAGTTCGTGAGCGTTGATGCCTGGGTGACGCTGGCCGTGGTGGCGGGGGTGCTGGCGCTGCTCGTGCGCGGCCGCATCGCTCCCTCGTTGGTGCTGCTGGGCGGTGCCGTCGCCGTGCTGGTCCTCGGGGTGGTCACACCGGAGGAGGCGTTCTCCGGCTTCTCCAACCCGGCCCCCGTGACGGTGGCCGCCCTCTTCGTCCTGGCGGCCGCGGTGGAGAAGACCGGCGCCCTCACGCCGGTGATGCAGCGGACGCTGGGCGACGGCGGCACGTACCGCCGCCCGCTGCTGCGCAGCCTGCCGCCGACGATGGCCGCCTCCGCGTTCCTCAACAACACGCCCGTCGTCGCGATGCTGGTCATGCAGGTGTCCGCGTGGGCCGAACGGCGTGACATCGCGCCGTCGAAGTTCCTCATGCCGATCTCGTTCGCGGCGATCATGGGCGGGCTGCTGACCGTCATCGGCACCTCGACGACGCTGGTCGTCTCGAGCCAGATGACGACGTTCGGCCTCGACCAGCTCGGCTTCTTCGAGATCTCCCGGATCGGTCTGCCCATCGCGCTGGTCGGCCTCGTGCTGCTGGTGGTCATGGCGCCGATCGCCCTGCCGGACCGGAGGTCGGCCCGCGCCGAGGTCGAGGAGGAGGGCCGGCGCTTCTCCTTCGAGATGCAGGTGGTCCCCGGCGGCCCGCTGGACGGCAGGTCGGTCGAGCGGGCGCGGCTGCGGCGTCTCGAAGGGCTGTTCCTCGCCTCCGTGGACCGCGGCGACACCGTGATCGCGCCCGTGCGCCCCGAGACCGTCCTGCGCGGCGGCAACCGGCTGCACTTCGTCGGGCCCGCGCACCGGGTGGTCGACCTCCAGGACACCCCGGGCCTGCGGTCCACCGAGCTGGAGCACGTCCTGGACCTCGAGGAGCCGGCCGTCCGGTACTTCGAGGCCGTCGTGGGTCAGCGGTCGCCGCTCGTCGGCAAGACCCTGAAGGACGTCGGGTTCCGGTCCACGTACCAGGCCGCCGTGCTCGCGATCCACCGGTCCGGCCAGCTCGTCGCCAACCGGCTCGGCACCGAACGGATCCGCCTCGGTGACACCCTGATCATCGTCAGCGACCCCGGGTTCCGCGACCGATGGCGCGACCGGCCCGACTTCCTGCTCGTCGCGGAGCTCGACGGGAGCCCTCCCGTCGCGACGTCGCGCGCCTGGATCCCGGTGGCGCTGCTGGCGGCCGTGGTCGTCCTCGCCGCCACCGGGCTCGTGCCGATCCTCAACGGGGCCCTGGTCGCGGCCGCCGTGCTCCTCGCCAGCAAGGTCCTGACCGTGTCCGAGGCGCGGCGGGCGATCGACTTCGACGTGATCCTCGTCATCGCCTCGGCGTTCGGCCTGGCGGCGGCCATGGAGAGCTCGGGCCTGGCCGAGGCGATCGCGGGCGGGCTCGTGCAGGTGGCCGGCACGCTGGGCCCCTACGGCGTCCTGCTCGGGCTCGTGCTCGCCACGATCGTGCTCACCGAGCTCATCACGAACAATGCCGCGGCCCTCCTGATGCTCCCGATCGCGCTCAACGCCGCCGCCGCGGGCGGGGTCGACCCCCGGGGTGCGGCGATCGCCGTGGCGGTCGCCGCCTCGGCGTCGTTCCTGTCGCCCATCGGCTACCAGACCAACATGATGGTGTACGGCCCGGGCGGCTACCGGTTCACGGACTACGCCCGCCTCGGCTGGATGCTGACCACGCTCGTCATCCTCGCGACCGTGATCCTGGTGCCCGTGTTCTGGCCGCCCGCCGGGTGACGCTCAGACCGGCTGGATCGGCAGCTCGCGCCGCTTCGGACGCGGGCGGTCGTCCTGCCCGCCGGACTCCTTGAGCCCGGCACGCAGCTCGCGGGGCAGCGAGAACATGAGGTCCTCCGTCGCGGTGCGGACCTCCTCCACGGCGCCGTACCCGCGGTCGGCGAGCATCCGCAGGACGTCGTCGACCAGGATCTCCGGCACCGAGGCGCCGGAGGTCACCCCGACCGTCGTGACGCCGTCGAACCAGGCGTCGTCGATCTCGGTCGCACGGTCCACGCGGTAGGACGAGCGCGCACCGGCCTGCAGGGCGACCTCGACGAGCCGGACCGAGTTCGAGGAGTTCGCCGAGCCGACCACGATGACGAGGTCGCACTCGGGGGCGAGCTTCTTCACCGCGACCTGGCGGTTCTGCGTGGCGTAGCAGATGTCGTCGCTGGGCGGGTCCTGCATCTCGGGGAACTTCTCGCGCAGTCGGCGCACCGTCTCCATCGTCTCGTCGACGGACAGCGTGGTCTGCGAGATCCAGACGACCTTGTCGGGGTCGCGCACCACGACCTTGTCGACCTCGTCGGGAGAGTTGACGACCTGCACGTGGTCCGGCGCCTCGCCGGCGGTGCCCTCGACCTCCTCGTGCCCGTCGTGGCCGATGAGCAGGATGTCGTAGTCGTCCTTGGCGAAGCGCACGGCTTCCTTGTGCACCTTGGTCACGAGGGGGCAGGTCGCGTCGATCGTCTCCAGGCTGCGGGCCGCCGCCGACTCGCGCACGGCCGGCGAGACCCCGTGGGCCGAGAAGACGAGCCGGGCGCCCTCGGGCACCTCGTCGGTCTCCTCGACGAAGATCGCGCCGCGCTCGCGCAGCGTGTCGACGACGTGCTTGTTGTGCACGATCTCCTTGCGCACGTAGACGGGCGCGCCGTAGGCGTCGAGCGCCTTCTCCACCGCGACCACGGCGCGGTCGACGCCGGCGCAGTAGCCACGGGGCGCAGCGAGCAGCACGCGCTTGGTGGTGGTGGGTGCGGGGGCCGGAGCAGTCGTCGTCACCCGACCAGTCTAGGAGGCCGGGTGTGGAGAGGCTGTGACGGCCGTCGCAGCGTCGACCGCACGTCGGCTGTGGGTGGCGTGCGGCATCCTGGGTCGCGTGACCGACGCCAGCCCCGGACCCGACTCCCCCCAGCCGCTGCCCGAGCGCGCCGCGGAGACCACGGCCGAGCGCCCGTGGCCCGTCCGCCTGCTGTCGACCAAGATCCGCGACTACGTCGCCCGGATGTCCTCGGTGTGGGTCGAGGGCCAGGTCGTCGAGCACACCTACCGCCGCACCTCGGGGATGCAGTTCGTCACCCTGCGCGACACGGACGTCGAGGCCTCGCTGCCCGTCAACATGCTGACCCGCGCCTACGACGGCCTGGACCGCAAGCCCGACGTCGGCGACCACGTCGTGGTGCAGGCCAAGCCGGAGTTCTGGGTCAAGACCGGCCGGATGTCGCTGCGCGCCACCGCCATCCGGCAGGTGGGGGTCGGGGAGCTGCTCGCGCGGATCGAGCAGCTGCGCAAGGTGCTCGCGGCCGAGGGTCTCTTCGACGCCGACCGGAAGCGCCCGCTGCCGTTCCTGCCCGCCGTCGTCGGGCTCGTCTGCGGCCGGGAGTCCAAGGCGGAGCACGACGTCGTGGTCAACGCCCGGGCACGGTGGCCCCAGGTGCGCTTCGAGATCCGGGAGGTGGCGGTCCAGGGTGTCAACGCGGTGCGCGAGGTGTGCGAGGCGGTGTCCGAGCTGGACGCCCGGCCCGAGGTCGACGTGATCGTGGTCGCGCGCGGCGGCGGTTCGGTCGAGGACCTGCTGCCCTTCAGCAACGAGACGCTCGTGCGGGCCGTCGCCGCCTGCACCACTCCCCTGGTCAGCGCGATCGGGCACGAGACCGACACGCCGCTGGTCGAGCTCGTCGCGGACTACCGCGCGAGCACGCCGACCGACGCCGCCAAGCGGATCGTGCCGGACGTCTCCGAGGAGCGGCAGCGCGTGACCCAGGCCCGCCAGCGGATCCGCGGAGCCGTGACGGCACTGCTGGCGCGCGAGCAGCACGGGCTCGACTCCGTGCGGTCGCGCCCCGTGCTCGCCCGGCCCCTGAGCATGGTCCAGGCCCGGGAGACGGAGGTCGCCCAGCACCTGCGTCACGCCCGGCACTGCCTGGACGCCGCCCTGCTCAAGGGCGCCGGGGAGATCGGTCGCCTCGCGGGTCAGGTGCGGGCGCTGTCGCCCGCCTCGACGCTCGACCGTGGCTACGCCGTCGTGCAGCGTGGCGACGGCGCGGTGGTCCGGGACGCCGCCGAGGTCACCGTGGGCGACCCGGTGCACGTGCGGCTCTCCGCCGGCGCCCTCGACGCGACGGTCACGACCGTCACGGCCGGCACCGCTGGCACGGCCCCCTGAGGTCCGGTCAGCGGGCGCGGGCCACGCGGCCCTCGTCCCAGACGGGCTCCGCGGACTCCCGCACCGTGCCGTCCTGACCGAACACGAGGAACCGGTCGAAGCCGCGGGCGAACCACCGGTCGTGGGTCACCGCGAGCACCGTGCCGTCGAACGCCTCGAGGCCCTCCTGCAGCGCCTCGGCGCTCTCGAGGTCGAGGTTGTCGGTGGGCTCGTCGAGCAGCAGCGCGGTGCACCCGGCGAGCTCGAGCAGCAGGATCTGGAACCGGGCCTGCTGCCCGCCGGAGAGCCGGTCGAAGGGCCGCTCGGCCGCCGTCGTGAGCTCGTACCGGCGCAGCGCCGACATCGCCTTGCCGCGATCCTGCGCATGGTCCTCCCAGAGGATGTCGCGCAGCGTGCGGCCCGCCAGCTCCGGGTGCGCGTGGGTCTGGGCGAAGTGGCCCGGCACCACGCGCGCCCCGAGGCGCGCGGACCCGGTGTGCGCCACGTCGCCGCCCGCGAGCAGGCGCAGGAAGTGCGACTTGCCCGAACCGTTGGAGCCGAGGACGGCGACCCGCTCGCCGTAGAAGACCTCGAGGTCGAACGGCTCCATGAGCCCGACGAGCTCCAGCTCCTCGCACATGACCGCCCGCGTGCCCGTGCGCCCGCCCCGCAGCCGCATGCGGATGTCCTGCTCGCGCGGCGGCTCGGGCGGCGGGCCGGCCTCCTCGAACTTGCGCAGACGCGTCTGCGCCGCGCGGTAGCGCGACGCCATGTCGGGGCTGTTCGCCGCCTGCTGGCGCAGGGTCAGCACGAGCTTCTTGAGCTGCGCGTGCTTCTCGTCCCAGCGCCGGCGCAGCTCCTCGAAGCGCGCGAACCGCTCGCGGCGGGCCGCATGGAAGGTCTCGAAGCCCGCCCCGTGCACCCACGCGTCCGATCCCGCCGGCCCGGGCTCCAGCGCGACGATCCGGTCCGCCGCGCGCGCGAGCAGCTCGCGGTCGTGGGACACGAACAGCACCGTCTTGCGGGTGGCGCGGAGCTGCTCCTCCAGCCACCGCTTGCCCGGCACGTCGAGGTAGTTGTCGGGCTCGTCCAGGAGCAGCACCTCGTCGGGCCCGCGCAGCAGCGCCTCGAGCACCAGCCGCTTCTGCTCGCCGCCCGAGAGCGTCCGCACCTCCCGCCACTGGGCGCGCTCGAACTCGACGCCGAGCGCCGCCGTCGTGCACACGTCCCAGAGCGTCTCGGCCTCGTAGCCCTGCACCTCCGCCCAGTCGGCGAGCGCCTGGGCGTAGCGCATCTGGGCCGGCACCCCGTCGACGCCGGCGTCCAGCTCCATCACCTCCTGCTCCGCCTCCTCGACGGCGCGGGCGGTGTCGCGGACCCGCGGCGGCGCGACGCCGGCGAGGAGCTGCCGCACGGTGGTGCCGTCGCGCACGGATCCCACGAACTGCGGCATGATCCCCAGCCCGCCGCTCACGGTCACGGCGCCGGCGTCCGGCAGGAGATCCCCGGTGATCAGCCGCAGCAGCGTCGTCTTCCCCGCACCGTTCGGGCCGACGAGCGCGGTCGCGCTGCCCTCCCCGACGCGGAAGGAGACGTCGTCGAGCAGCGCGCGCCCGTCCGGCAGCACGTACTCCACGTGCGCGACCTCAAGATGACCCATGGGCTGATGGTGCGCCGTCGGACGCACCGGGGGCAACGCGATAACGGCGCGTCGCCCGTTCCAGGGGGCTCGAGGGGCTCGGCGGGAGGACGGAGCGTCCTGACGGACGGACGGACGGGCGCCGTGTCGGTGCGGTGCGGTTGACTGTCCCCGTGACCGACGCAGATCCCACCACGCAGGCCGGCGTCCCCGACGTCGGGACGCTCACGTACGAACAGGCGCGCGACGAGCTCGTCCAGGTCGTCGCGCGGCTCGAGGCCGGCGGCGAGCCGCTCGAGGCCTCCCTCGCCCTGTGGGAGCGCGGAGAGGCCCTCGCCGCCCGCTGCCAGGAGTGGCTCGACGGCGCTCGCGAGCGCCTGGCCGCCGCGCAGGCCACCACGAGCCCCGCCGAGGACGACTGATGGCGCGGCACGTGCTCGCCGTGGGCGAGGCGCTGGTCGACGTGGTGCACCGCGCGGACGGGTCCAGCGCCGAGCACCCGGGAGGTTCCCTGGCCAACGTGGCCCTGACGCTGGGCCGGCTCGGCCGCGACGCCCGTCTGGCGACGTGGCTCGGCCGCGACGACCGCGGGGACGCGGTGCGGGCCTGGCTGGCGGAGTCCTCGGTGACGACGACGGCGGGCAGCGACGGGGCGCCGCGGACCTCGGTCGCGCAGGCCACGCTCGACGCGGCCGGCTCGGCGACGTACGAGTTCGACCTCGAGTGGCGGGTGCCCGCCGGTGCCGGGGCCACCGCCGAGACGCTGGCGGTCCACACGGGGTCGATCGCCGCGGTGCTCGAGCCGGGCGCCACCGACGTGCGGCGCCTGGTCCAGTCCGCGCGCGCGACGTCGACGATCTCGTACGACCCCAACGCCCGTCCCGTGCTGATGGGCGAGCCCGCGGACGCCCGCGCCCACGTCGAGGCGCTGGTCCGGCTGGCCGACGTCGTGAAGGTCAGCGACGAAGACCTCGAGTGGCTGGCCGCGGGGACCGCCCCGCTGGATGTCGCGCGTGCGTGGGTGCACGATCTCGGCGCGGCCCTGGTGGTCGTGACGTTCGGTGGCGAGGGCGCGACGGCGGTGACGGCGGCGGGCGAGGTCCACGTCCCGTCCCGGTCCGTCCAGGTGGTCGACACGGTCGGCGCGGGCGACTCGTTCATGGGTGCGCTGCTCGACGGCCTCTGGTCGGCCGACCTCCTGGGGGCCGACCGCCGCGAGGCGCTGCACGCCGTCGACCACCGCACCGTGGAGGAGCTGCTGGCACGCTGTGTCGCGGTCGCCGCGGTGACGGTCTCCCGGGCGGGCGCGAACCCGCCGTGGTCCTACGAGCTGGAGGATGCATGACCCCGAAGGACGCCTGGGCCGCACTGCGGTCCGGCAACGAGCGCTTCGTCCGTGACGAGCCCGCCGAACGGTCCCAGATGTCGGTGCGCCGTGCCGAGCTGACGGCGGCGCAGCACCCGCACACGGTGGTGTTCGGGTGCTCGGACTCGCGGGTGGCCGCCGAGATCATCTTCGACCAGGGCCTCGGGGACGTCTTCGTCGTCCGCACCGCGGGTCACGTGGTCGACACCACCGTGCTCGGCTCCATCGAGTACGGCGTCGAGATGCTGGGCGCACCGCTCGTGGTGGTGCTGGGCCACGACTCGTGCGGAGCCGTCGGCGCCACGGCGCACACCCTGCGCACAGGCGAGCAGCCGCCCGGGTTCGTCCGGTCGGTGGTGGACAAGGTGATCCCGTCGATCGCGGACCTCGCCGGAGCCTCCACGGACGACGACGAGGACGGCGCGTTCGCCGACCGGCTGCGCACGGCGCACGTGCGCCACACGGTCGAAGCGCTCCGCGGCTACTCGCGTGCCCTCGACGCGGCCGTGTCGGAGGGCCGTCTGGCCATCGTCGGGGTCGAGTACGACCTGGCCGAGGGCTCGGCCCGCCTGATCGAGGTGGCGGGCGACGTCGGCGAGGCGCCGCTGCCCCGAGCCGCGTGACACCTATCACACGCTGACGGCGCCGCCGGTGCGGCACGATAGACGCATGACTTCCGACACCGTCGCCGGCGGCGCCGACGCGCCCGAGACCGAGTACCGCATCGAGCACGACACGATGGGCGAGGTCCGTGTCCCGGCCCATGCCCTGTACCGCGCGCAGACCCAGCGCGCCGTGGAGAACTTCCCGATCTCGGGGACCCCGCTCGAGCGCGGCCACGTCCAGGCGCTGGCCCAGGTGAAGAAGGCCGCCGCCCTCGCCAACGCCGAGCTGGGCGTGCTCGAGCGGGACGTCGCGGACGCGATCGCCGCCGCCGCCGACCGGGTGGCCTCCGGCGAGCTCGACGAGCACTTCCCGGTGGACGTCTACCAGACCGGTTCCGGGACGTCGTCGAACATGAACACCAACGAGGTCCTCGCGACCCTGGCGACCCGGACGCTGGGCCGCGACGTGCACCCGAACGACCACGTCAACGCCTCGCAGTCGTCGAACGACGTCTTCCCCACCTCGGTGCACGTGGCCGCCACCGCCGGGGTCGTGCGGGACCTGGTGCCCGCGCTGCAGCACCTGGCCGACGCCCTGTCCGCCAAGGCGGAGGAGTTCGCCGGCGTCGTGAAGTCCGGGCGCACGCACCTGATGGACGCCACGCCGGTGACCCTCGGCCAGGAGTTCGGCGGCTACGCGGCCGCGGTGCGCTACGGCATCGAGCGTCTGGAGTCGGCGCTCCCCCGCGCCGCCGAGGTCCCGCTGGGCGGCACCGCCGTCGGGACGGGCATCAACACCCCGGCGGGCTTCCCCCAGCGCGTCATCGAGCTGCTGCGCGAGGACACGGGCCTGCCGCTGACGGAGGCGCGCGACCACTTCGAGGCGCAGTCCGCCCGTGACGGCCTCGTCGAGCTGTCCGGTGCCCTGCGCACCATCGCCGTCTCCGTGACGAAGATCTGCAACGACCTGCGCTGGATGGGCTCCGGCCCGAACACCGGCCTGGGCGAGATCGCCATCCCGGACCTCCAGCCGGGCTCGTCGATCATGCCGGGCAAGGTCAACCCGGTCATCCCGGAGGCGGTGCTCATGGTGGCCGCCCGCGTGGTCGGCAACGACGCGACGGTGGCGTGGGCCGGCGCGACGGGCACCTTCGAGCTCAACGTGCAGATCCCCGTCATCGCCCAGGGCGTGCTCGAGTCGATCCGCCTGCTGACGAACGCCTCGCGCGTGCTGGCGGACAAGACGGTCTCCGGGCTGACCGCCAACGTGGAGCGGGCCCGGGCGTTCGCGGAGTCCTCGCCGTCGATCGTCACGCCGCTGAACAAGGTGATCGGCTACGAGGCCGCGGCGAAGGTCGCCAAGAAGGCGGTGGCCGAGGGCCTGACGGTCCGTGAGGCCGTCGTGGCGCTCGGCTTCGTGGACCGCGGCGAGGTCACGGAGGCGCAGCTCGACGAGGCGCTCGACGTGCTGTCGATGACGCGTCCCCCGCAGGCCTGACGCCACTCCGCCCTCCGAGACCCGCAGCGCTGGCTCCGCGGGTCTCGGAGGGCGGACTATGTTTGGTAAGCCTTACCTCACCTGCTACGGTCGGTATCACGCGTGAGGCGCGCCGCCGTGTGCGCGGGGCTGGGGGGTTCCACCAGGACGGCGCGCCTCCGCGGGTCAGATCTCCAGCGACTCCAGCATCTCGGTGACCAGCGCCGCCACCGGCGACCGCTCGGACCGGGTCAGCGTGACGTGCGCGAACAGCGGGTGGCCCTTCATCGCCTCGATGACCGCCGCGACGCCGTCGTGCCGGCCGACGCGCAGGTTGTCCCGCTGCGCGACGTCGTGGGTCAGCACCACGCGCGATCCCTGGCCGACGCGCGACAGCACCGTCAGCAGCACGTTGCGCTCCAGCGACTGGGCCTCGTCGACGATGACGAACGCGTCGTGCAGCGAGCGCCCGCGGATGTGGGTCAGCGGCAGGACCTCGAGCATGTCCCGGTCGATGACCTCCTCGACCACCGCGGGCGAGACCAGCGCACCCAGCGTGTCGAACACCGCCTGCGCCCAGGGGTTCATCTTCTCGGACTCCGTGCCCGGCAGGTAGCCGAGCTCCTGGCCGCCGACGGCGTACAGCGGCCGGAACACCAGGATCTTGCGGTGCTGGCGGCGCTCGAGCACCGCCTCCAGCCCCGCGCACAGCGCCAGCGCCGACTTCCCGGTGCCGGCCCGGCCCCCCAGGGACAGGATGCCGACGTCCGGGTCGAGCAGCAGGTCGATGGCGATCCGCTGCTCCGCGGAGCGGCCGTGCACCCCGAACACGTCCTGGTCGCCGCGGACCAGGCGCACCTGCTTGTCCGCGGTGACGCGCCCGAGCGCCGACCCGGCGGACCCCTGGATCACGAGGCCCGTGTGGCACAGCAGCGGGCCCGCCTCCTGGACGACCTGCGGGTCGAGGGACGCCAGTTCGACCGTGGAGCCCTCGTACAGGGCCCCGACCTGGTCGTCCGTCATCGTGATCTCACGCATGCCCGTCCAGCCGGAGTCCACCGCCAGCTCGTGGCGGTACTCCTCCGCGCGCAGCCCGACGGCGGAGGCCTTGACCCGCATCGGCAGGTCCTTCGAGACCACCGTGACGTCCCGCCCCTCGGCCGCCAGGTTGGCCGCGACCGACAGGATCCGCGTGTCGTTGTCCCCCAGGCGGAACCCGGCGGGCAGCACCTCCGGGTCCGTGTGGTTCAGTTCGACCCGGAGCGTGCCGCCGTCCGTGCCGATCGGCACGGGCGCGTCGAGGCGCCCGTGCTGGATCCGCAGGTCGTCGAGCGCCCGCAGTGCGCTGCGGGCGAAGTAGCCGAGCTCGGCGTGGTGCCGCTTGGCCTCCAGCTCGGTGACGACCACCACGGGCAGGACGACGTCGTGCTCGGCGAACCGGTGGATGGCTCGCGGGTCGGACAGCAGGACGGACGTGTCGATGACGAACGTCCGCAGGTCGGTGCTGGTGTTCTCAGTGGCCACGATGTGCTCCTCGCGCAGAGCGGGACGGTGGAGTGGGCGGGCGACCGGCCGAGCGCACGTCGTGCAGCGGAGCCGGGGCCGGCCCTCCTGCGCGGAGCGAGCACTCCATCAGATGGCCTCCCGAGGACGCACAGGGAATGCGTCCTGAGCGTCACGCTACGACTCCGACGGCGTGACGGACGTCACGGGACCGGCGCGTCGCGAAGTCGTCATCCAGAGTTCACGCCCCGGGCCCGCCAGGTGGCGGCCGGTAGGCTGTGGCGAGGTGAGCCGGGAAGTCTGGTCGGCGGTACCGGCTGCGACGCCGGCTCGAACCACGCCCGAACGAACAGGAGCCTCCCCTGAGCACCGACGTCGACACCCAGACCTTCGGACAGCGCCTGTCCCGCTTCCTCTCCCGGGAAACCACGGGCGGCGCGCTCCTCATCGGCGCCGCGATCGTGGCGCTGATCTTCGCCAACTCACCGTGGCGGGAGGCGTACACGACGCTCACCGAGACCGTCGTCGGCCCCGCCTACCTCGGCTCGTTGTACATCCACCTCGACCTCTCGCTCGCCTCGTGGGCGGCGGACGGGCTGCTGGCGATCTTCTTCTTCACCGTCGGCCTCGAGCTCAAGCACGAGTTCGTCGCCGGGTCGCTGCGCAGCCCCAAGCAGGCCGGCGTGCCGATGCTGGCCGCGGTGGGCGGCATGGTGGTGCCGGCCGCCTTCTACGTGGTCGCGATCCTCGTCCTGGGTGACTCCAGCGCTCTGCACGGCTGGGCGATCCCGACGGCCACCGACATCGCGTTCGCGCTCGCCGTCCTCGCCGTGTTCGGCAAGGGCCTGCCGGTCGCGATCCGCACCTTCCTGCTCACCCTCGCGGTGGTCGACGACCTCCTGGCGATCATCATCATCGCGGTCTTCTACACCGAGGCCATCCACGGCGCGTGGCTCGGCGCCTCGCTCGCCGTCGTCGGGGTGTTCGCCTGGTACATCCGGACGCGGAGCCCGCGCTGGTGGGTGCTCGTGCCGCTCTTCGTCGTCGCGTGGGCCTGCATGCACGCCTCGGGCGTGCACGCGACGATCGCCGGCGTCCTCATGGGCTTCGCCGCCACCGCGCGCCCGATCCACGGGGAGACCGAGACGCGGACGCACCGCTACGAGCACGCGATCAAGCCCTGGTCGCAAGGCCTGGCGCTGCCCCTCTTCGCGTTCTTCTCGGCGGGGGTCAACCTGGTCGACGGCGGCGGCCCGGCCGAGATCCTCGGCCAGCCCGTGGTCCTCGCCATCGTGGGTGGCCTCGTGATCGGCAAGCTGCTCGGCATCCTCGGAACCACCTGGCTCGTCACGCGGGTGACCCCCTTGCGGCTCGCCCAGGGCATCGGTGTGCGCGACCTGCTGCCGGTCGCCCTCCTGGCGGGCATCGGGTTCACCGTGTCGCTGCTCATCGCCGAGCTCTCGTTCGGGCACGGCTCGGAGCACACCCTGGGTGCCAAGGCGGCCATCCTCATCGCGTCCGTCATCGCCGCGACCCTGGGCGCGCTCACGCTGCGCTGGGACGCCAAGCAGGAGCGCGGGCCGGACATGAACCGCGACGACCTGCCGGACGAGGTGACCACGGTCATCGGCGACGAGGAGGACCGCAAGGAGCACTGAGCCAGCACTGAGCCCCTCAGCGGCCCAGCAGCGCGTCCCGCTGCACCTCCACCTGCCGCCGCAGCGCCACGAGGACCGCGGCGACGGCAGGTCGGCGCCACGACTCGGGGTGCACGAGCGCCCGGTAGGGCAGCCGGTCGCGGACCTGGTCGGGCAGCAGCCGGACGAGGTCGCTGTGCCGGTCGGCCGCCAGGCACGGGACGAACCCGACCCCGGCGCCTGCCCGCGTGGCCTCCACGTGCACGAACACGTTCGTGGACGTCATGGCGTCACGGATGCCCGGCACGAGCCGGCGCGGGGTGTCGAGGTCGTCCACCTGCAGCATCGAGTCGATGAAGTGCACGAGCCCGTGCCCGGCCAGCTCGGCGACGGTCTGCGGCGTCCCGTGCTCGGCGAGGTAGTCGCGCGAGGCGTACATCCCGAGCTCGAACTCGCCGAGCGGCACCACCTGGGCCCGTGGCGCGGGGGCGTCGCCGACCACCACCTCGATGTCGACCCCCGACCGGTGCTGGGCGGGACGCCGGGTCACCGTCACCGCCTCGACCGTCAGGTCGGGGTGCTCGCGGCGCAGCCCGACGACGGCGGGCGGGACCACGTAGGCGCTGAACGCGTCGGTGGCGGTCATCCGGACCACGCCCGTGACCGGGTCGGCCTCGCCGTCGTCGGCGACGAGGCGACCGACGGCGTCGGAGACCGCCTCGGCGGCGCGCGTCGCCCGCTCGCCCAGCGCCGTCAGCTCCCACCCGTCGGTGCCGCGCACGAGGACCCGGTCGCCGAGGCTGCGCTCCAGGGCGGCGACGGTCCGCGCCACCGTGGTGTGCGTGACGCCGAGCTCGGCGGCCGCCGCGGTGTAGCGCCCGGTGCGCGCGACGGCGAGCAGGACGAGCAGGTGGTCGGCGGACGGTGTCGGCATGGCTCCACGGTAGCCCGCTGTGCATCCGTGCACAGCGGGTGTGCCTCGATGAGCGTTGCGCGCACATGGCGCGCCTGTGACCATCGGAGGACCATCAGAGACGCCCTGTCGACGACGACGCCGGAGGTTGCCATGCCCACCGCCCCGCACCCGGGACCAGACAAGGTGCTCTCCTCCGCCGCCGACGCGGTGGCCGACATCCCCGACGGCGCCTCCCTCGCCGTCGGCGGCTTCGGGCTCTGCGGCAACCCCGTGGCGCTCATCGAGGCGCTGCTCGACCAGGGCACGCGCGACCTGTGGGTCGTGAGCAACAACTGCGGCGTCGACGACTGGGGCCTGGGGGTCCTGCTCGGCGCGGACCGGATCCGCCGGATCACGGCCTCCTACGTCGGCGAGAACAAGGAGTTCGCGCGCCGGTACCTCGCCGGGGAGCTGCAGCTCGAGCTCACCCCGCAGGGCACCCTCGCCGAGAAGCTCCGCGCCGGCGGGTCCGGCATCGCCGCCTTCTACACGCGCGCCGGCGTCGGCACCCAGGTGGCCGACGGCGGCCTCCCGCAGCGCTACGACGCCGACGGCGGGGTGGCCGTCGCCTCGCCGGCGAAGGACGTGCGGACCTTCGCCGACCCTTCAGCGCCGGACGGCTCCGAGACCGAGTACGTGCTCGAGGAGGCGATCCGCACCGACTTCGCCCTGGTGCACGCCGCGAAGGGCGACCGGCACGGCAACCTGGTGTTCCACCGCTCGGCGCGCAACTTCGCCCCGCAGGCCGCGATGGCCGGGCGCGTGTGCGTGGCACAGGTCGAGGAGCTCGTCGAGCCCGGCGAGCTCGACCCGGACGAGATCCACCTGCCGGGCGTCTACGTGCACCGCGTGGTGGTGGTCGGCACCGGGATCGAGAAGCGGATCGAGAAGCGCACCACCCGGCCCGACGTCGCGTCGTCGGCCCCGGAGACCGCGCCGCCAGAGGACGCCGCACCCCGCCGCGGCCGGAGCCGGGACCAGATGGCGGCCCGGGCCGCGGCCGAGCTCGCCGACGGCTCGTACGTCAACCTCGGCATCGGCATGCCGACGCTGGTGCCGAACCACGTCCCGCCCGGGCGGCACCTCGTGCTGCAGTCCGAGAACGGGCTGCTCGGCGTGGGCCCGTACCCAACCGAGGACGAGGTCGACCCGGACCTGATCAACGCCGGCAAGGAGACCGTCACGCTGCTGCCGGGCGCCTCCGTGTTCGACGCCGCCACGAGCTTCGGCATGATCCGCGGCGGCAAGATCGACGCCGCGATCCTGGGCGCCATGCAGGTGTCCGCCACCGGCGACCTCGCCAACTGGATGATCCCCGGCAAGATGGTCAAGGGGCCGGGCGGCGCGATGGACCTCGTCAACGGTGCACGGCGGCTGATCGTCCTCATGGACCACACCGCCCGCGACGGCTCGCCCAAGATCCTGTCCGCGTGCACGCTCCCGCTCACCGGACGCGGCGTCGTCGACCGCATCATCACCGACCTCGCCGTGATCGACGTGACCGCCGAGGGCCTCGTGCTGCGCGAGCTCGCTCCCGGGGTGACGGCCGACGAGGTCGTCGCGGCCACCGGGGCGCCCCTGCGGATCGACCCCGACCTCGACACACCCCGAAAGGTTCAGTCATGACCAGCACCACCGCACCACGACCCGACGACGTCGTCGTCGTCTCCGCCGCCCGCACGCCCCAGGGACGGCTCGGCGGCGCCCTCGCCACGCTGTCCGCCGTCGAGCTCGGCGCCGTCGCCGCGCGCGCGGCCCTCGCCGCGGCCGGGGACCTCGCCGAGGACGTCGACGCCGTGGTCCTCGGCCAGGTGCTGCAGGCCGGCGCGGGCCAGAACCCGGCCCGGCAGACCGCCGTCGCCGCCGGGGTCTCCCTGGGCGTCCACGCCGTGACCGTCAACAAGGTCTGCCTGTCCGGGCTGACCGCCGTCGTCGACGGCGCACGCCTGCTGCGGACGGGCGAGGCGTCGGTCGTGCTGGTCGGCGGCCAGGAGTCGATGACCAACGCCCCGCACCTGCTTCCGGGCGCGCGGGCCGGCTTCCGCTACGGCGACGCCACCCTGGTCGACGCCGTGGCGCGGGACGGGCTGTCCGACGCGTTCGACGGGCAGGCCATGGGCCTGAGCACCGAGGAGCACAACGCCGGGGACGTGTTCGTCTCCCGCGCCGAGCAGGACGAGGTGGCCGCGGCCTCCCACCAGCGGGCCGCCCGTGCCGCGAAGGACGGCGTGCTCGCCGGCGAGATCGCGCCCGTCGAGGTACCGCAGCGGCGCGGCGAGCCCGTCGTCGTCTCCTCGGACGAGGGGGTGCGTCCGGACACCACGGCCGACGCGCTCGCCCGGCTGCGGCCCGCGTTCTCCGCCGACGGCACGCTGACGGCGGGCAACTCGTCGCAGATCTCCGACGGTGCCGCGGCGCTCGTGCTGACCACCCGCGGGCGCGCGGAGGCGGCCGGGGTACCCGTGCTGGCCACCGTGCGGTCGGCCGGCCAGGTCGCCGGGCCGGACACCTCCCTGCACTCCCAGCCCGCCCGGGCGATCAGCGCGGCGCTGGCGCGCGAGGGCTGGACCCCGGACGACCTGGACCACGTCGAGATCAACGAGGCCTTCGCCGTCGTGGCCGCCGTGTCGACGCGGGCGCTGGGCCTCGACCCGGAGATCGTGAACCCGCACGGCGGCGGGATCTCGTTGGGACACCCCATCGGGGCGTCGGGCGCACGGCTGGCCGTGCACGCCGCCCACGAGCTCGCGCGGCGTCGCGCGGCCGGGGAGGACGGGCTCCGCGCCGCCGTCGCGCTCTGCGGCGGCGGCGGCCAGGGCGAGGCGCTGCTCCTCGAGGGCTGACCGACCCACCCTCGTGCGCTGCGGTCCGTGGGCCTCAGCGCACGAGAGACCGGAGCTGGCGCAGCGCCACGGAGAGCGTGGCGATCCCCGGCCGCTCGACGGCGCGGGCCATGGTGAGCGCCTCCGTGGCCCGCACCGCCGGGGCGCCGCCGCCCTCGAGCCACTGCTCGAACCTCTCGGCGGGGTCCCCGGAGCCCGTGCACTCCAGGACCGAGGCCGTGAGGGCGATGGCCACGGCGTACACGTCGTCGCGCAGCGCGGCGCGCGCCATCGAGTCCCAGCGGTCGTCCTGGGGCAGCCCGGAGACATCGGTGAGCATGTCGCCGACGCCGAGGCGGCTCGTCACCGTGAAGTAGGTCCGCGCCACCTGATCGAGGTCCCAGCCACGCTGCGACGCCAGCTCGGCGACGTCGAGCAGCGTGAGCGAGCCGAGCAGGCCCGCCCCCCGCCGGGCGAGCTCCGGGCCGCAGCCCGCCGCCTCGAGGCTGGCGACCCGCTCCCGGAAACGGTCCAGCTCACCGCTCTGGAGGAGCTCGTCCAGCCGTCCGGCGTAGGCGCGGACGGGGCCGGCGTAGGCCTCGATCTCCGCGCCGACGTCGACCCGGTCCGAGCGGTGCCGCACGAACCACCGGGCGGTGCGGTCGAGCAGCTGGCGCAGCTCCAGGTAGAGATCGGTCTGCACGCGCGCCGCGACCACGTTGTCGGTGGCCTCCACCGCGGCGACGAACCCGCGCAGGTCGAGGATCTCCCGGGCCGCGACGAAGGCGCGGGCGATCTGCTCCGTGGGCGCCCCGGTCTCGTCCTCCGCGCGGAACGCGAACGTGATGCCCCCGCGGTTGACCATCGAGTTCACCACGGAGTTGACCACGATCTCGCGGCGCAGCGGGTGGTCGGCCAGGTCCTGCGCGTACCGTTCGGTGATCTCGGCGGGGAAGTAGTCGGCCAGGGTGCGCGCGAACCAGGGGTCGTCCGCCAGGTCGGTCGCGGTGAGGTCCGCCTTGAGGGCGAGCTTCGCGTAGGCCACGAGCACCGCGAACTCCGGCCGGGTGAGCCCCTGCCGCTGGGCCACGCGCTCGGCGACCTCCGCGCCGTCGGGCAGGAACTCCAGCTCGCGGTCCAGCTCGCCCCGTCCCTCGAGCCACTGGACCAGCCGCTCGTGCACGGGGAGCATGGCGGCCGCGTTCGCCCGCGAGTTGCCCAGCAGCACGTTCTGCTCGTAGTTGTCGCGGAGCACCTGCTCCGCGACCTCGTCGGTCATGGACTGCAGCAGCTCGTTGCGGTCGTCGATCTCCAGCCGGCCGTCCCGCATCACGGCGCCGAGCAGGATCTTGATGTTCACCTCGTGGTCGGACGTGCCGACACCCGCGGAGTTGTCGATGGCGTCGGTGTTGATCTGCACACCGGCGAGCGCCGCCTCGACCCGGCCACGCTGGGAGACGCCGAGGTTGCCGCCCTCCCCCACGACCTTCACCCGGAGGTCGGCACCGTCCACCCGGATCGCGTCGTTGGCGCGGTCGCCGATCTCGGCGTCCGTCTCGGTGGACGCCTTGACGTACGTGCCGATGCCGCCGTTCCACAGCAGGTCGACGGGTGCCAGGAGCACCGCCTTCTTGAGCTCGGCCGGCGTGAGACGCGTGACGCTCGGGTCGAGGCCCAGGGCCTCGGCCATCTGCGGTGTCACCGGGACCGACTTCGCCGACAGGGGGAACACTCCCCCGCCCGCCGAGACGAGGTCCCGGTCGTAGTCGGCCCACGAGGACCGCGGCAGCTCGAAGAGCCGGCGCCGCTCGGCGTACGACGTCGCGGCGTCCGGGTCGGGGTCCACGAAGACGTGCCGGTGGTCGAACGCGGCCACGAGCCGGATGTGCTCGGAGAGCAGCATGCCGTTGCCGAACACGTCCCCGGACATGTCCCCCACGCCCACCACGGTGAAGTCCTGCGACTGCGTGTCGTGGCCGAGCTCCCTAAAGTGCCGCTTCACCGACTCCCACGCACCGCGGGCCGTGATGCCCATGGCCTTGTGGTCGTAGCCGGCCGACCCGCCGGAGGCGAAGGCGTCGTCGAGCCAGAAGCCGTACTCGCGGGAGATCTCGTTCGCGATGTCCGAGAAGGCTGCCGTCCCCTTGTCGGCGGCGACCACGAGGTACGGGTCGTCACCGTCGTGGCGCACCACGCGCTCCGGCGGCACGATGTCGGTGCCGTCCCGGTTGTCGGTGACGTCCAGCATGCCTCGGATGAAGGTCCGGTAGGCCTCCTGGCCCTCGGCCAGCCAGGCGGCCCGGTCGCCGGCGTCGGGCAGCTGCTTGGCCACGAACCCGCCCTTCGAGCCGGTCGGGACGATCACCGCGTTCTTGACCATCTGGGCCTTGACCAGGCCGAGCACCTCGGTGCGGAAGTCCTCGCGCCGGTCGCTCCAGCGCAGGCCGCCGCGTGCCACCTTGCCGAACCGCAGGTGCACGCCCTCGACGCGCGGGGAGTACACCCAGATCTCCGCCATGGGGTGCGGTGGCGGCAGGTCGGGCACGCGCGAGCAGTCCAGCTTCATCGAGACCCACGGCTTCGGCTCGCCAGCGGCGTCGCGGGCGTAGAAGTTGGTGCGCCAGACGGCGCCCACGACTCCCACGAAGGCCCGCAGGATGCGGTCGTGGTCGAGGCTGGCGACGTCATCCAGGCCGGCCAGCAGCGCGTCCGTCGCCTGCTGCGCCCGCTCGGCGCGCTCGGCGAGGTCGGCGTCGAGGTCCGGGTCGAAGCGCACGGCGAACAGCCGCACCAGGTCGGCGGCCATCTGCGGGTGCGCGACGAGCGCCGCGTCGATGTACTCCGTCGAGAACGCCGAACCGGCCTGGCGCAGGTAACGCCCGACGGACCGCAGGACGACGATGTCGCGCCACGGCAGCCCGGCGTGCAGGACCAGCGCGTTGAGGGAGTCGCTCTCGGCGGCGCCGGACCAGACGGCGCAGAACGTCTCCTCGAGGGCCGCGGCCGTGCTCGCGTCACCCCACAGGGCCGGGTCGGGGACGGTCAGCCCGAAGTCCGAGATGTGCCGGGTCTCGCCGTCCGGGAGGCTGATCGTGTACGGCCGTTCGTCGATGACGTCCACGCCGAGGTCCGTCAGCAGCGGCAGCACCTGCGTGAGCCGGTGCTCACGCAGCGACGCGAGGGTGAGCCGGCGCACGCTCGGGTCCTCCCCGTCCGGCGCGTAGAGGTGCACCGCGATGGGGTGGTCCTCGGTGAGCCCGTCGAGGCGCGCCATGTCGCCGACCGCCGACTGCGGGGTCACCTGCTCCTTGTACGCCTCCGGGAAGGCGGACCCGTAACGGCTCAGGATCTCCGCCGCAGCCTCCTCGCCGTGGACATGGTGCAGCTCGTCGACGACGGCCGCCTCCCAGGTGCGGATGACGTCCTCGAGACGCCGCTGCAGGTCCGCCTCGTCCACGGCGGGGATCCCGGCGTCCCGCGGGACGCGCACCACGAAGTGCAGCTGGGCCAGCGGCGAGTCGTCCACACGGGTGGTGTGCTCGACCCGCTCCGCGTCGAACGCGTCGCGCAGCAGCGCCTCGATGCGCAGGCGCACCGTGGTGTTGTAGCGGTCGCGCGGGAGGTACACCAGGGCGGAGACGAACCGCCCGAACTCGTCGGTGCGCAGGAAGATGCGGGTCCGGCGGCGCTCCCGCAGGCGGGTCACCTCGCCCGCGACCTCGGCCAGGTGCTCGGCGGTGTCCTGGAACAGCTCGTCCCGCGGGTACTGCTCCAGCACCTGCAGCAGGTCCTTGCCGGAGTGCGACGTCGGCGCGTGGCCGGAGGCGCGCAGCACGGCCTTCACCTTCGGCGCGACGATCGGCAGGGTCAGCACGGACGAGGCGTAGGCGGCGGACGTGAACATCCCCATCAGCCGGCGCTCGCCGGTGACGTTGCCGGCGTCGTCGAAGGTGCGCACGCCGACGTAGTCGAGGTACACGTCCCGGTGGACCGTCGCGCGGGAGTTCGCCTTGGTGATGGTGAGCAGGCGCGGCTCGCGCGCAGTCCGGCGCGCCTCCGGGCGCAGGTGGACGACGGCGGGGCTCGCCTTGCGCAGGATGCCCAGCCCCGTGTGCGGCAGGGGTCGCAGCACGTCCTCGCCGTCCACGGCGTCGAGGGTGTACTCGCGGTAACCGAGGAACGTGAAGTGGTCCTCCGCCAGCCAGGTGAGGAACTCCACGGTGGGTGCGATCGACGCCGGGTCGACTCTCGCGGGCGGCTGGACGCGCAGGTCCGTGCAGATGTCGAGGCAGGCCCGGCGCATCGCGGACCAGTCGTCCACCGAGCTGTGCACGTCGGCCACGACGTCCTGGAGCCTCGCGACCAGCGCCTCCCGCTCCTCCTGGCCGGCGATCCGGTCCGTCTCCACGTGGATCCAGGACTCGAGCCGCCCGCCGTGGGCGCCGATCTCCAGCAGCTCGCCGTCGTCGTCGCGGCGGACGGCGAGCACCGGGTGCTGCAGCAGGTGCAGCGTGGAGCCGTGCCGGGCGATCGCCGCGTCGACGGAGTCGACGAGGAACGGCGCGTCGTCCGTGCAGACGTCGACGACGGTGCGGCGCGAGGTCCAGCCGTCCTCCCGCACGGTCGGGGTGAAGACCCGCACGAGGGTCTGCCCGGGCGCGCGGTGCGACGCGAGCTCGACCGTCGAGGCCGCGGCGCCGACGACGTCGCGCGGCTCCCGCTCGACGAGGTCCTCCGCGGCGTAGGCCTCCAGCAGCCGGCGCGCATGGCGACGGAGCTCGGACGGGAGACCCTCGACGGCCTCCAGGACCTGCGGGTCGGAGACGGCGACGTCGGTCATGTACCTCTTCGTTCTGCGTGGTGAGCGGGCCGTGCCCTGGTGATCTCGATGCTATCCAAGGGGCCTGGTCTCGCCAGGCGAGACCGCCGGCGCCTCACTCGGCCGGGGCGTGCCGCTCGAGGAACTCGTAGACCTCGGTGGTGTCGACGCCGGGGAACGCGCCGGACGGCATCGCCGCGAGCATCGAGGCGTGCGGCCGGGCGCTGGGCAGCGCCTGGCCCGCCCAGCGCTCGGCGAGGGGCTGCGCGGGCTGGCGGCAGCACGAGTCGTCCGGGCAGCGCGAGGTGGACCGCGCCGTCGTCTCCCGCCCCAGGAACCACTTGACCTGCGAGTACGGCACGCCCACGCTGACCGAGAACCGGCCGTCCGGGGTGTCGGAGACGCGGGAGGTGCACCAGTAGGTCCCCGTCGGGGTGTCGGTGTACTGGTAGTACGGGCTGAGCCGGTCCTGGATCCCGAACACCACCCGTGCCGTCCACTGCCGGCACACGTGCTGGCCCTCCACGGTGCCGAGGGCGTCCGCGGGGAACCGCACGCCGTCGTTCTCGTACGCCTTGTGGATGGCGCCCGACTCGTGGACCTTCATGAAGTGCACCCCGATGCCGAGGTGCCGCGTGGCGAGGTTCGTGAACCGGTGCGCCGCCGTCTCGTAGGACACGGCGAACGCGTCGCGGAGGTCCTCGATGGAGATGGCGCGGGCGTCCTTGGCCTCCCGCAGGTGCTTGACGGCGTCCCGCTCGGGCAGCAGCAGCGCCGCGCACAGGTAGTTGGCCTCCACCCGCTGGCGCAGGAACTCCGCGTAGTCGTCCGGCTCGGCGTGCTCGAGCACGTGCGAGGCGAGCGCCTGCAGCAGGGCCGACCGGGCGTCCGAGCGCCCCCGGATGCCGTTGCTCGGCAGGTAGACCCGCCGGTTGCGCCGGTCGATGACCGCACGCGTCGACTGCGGCAGGTCCGGCTCGTAGTGGATCGTGAACCCGAGGTGCGCGGCGACGTCGACGGCGGCCCGCTGCGGCATCGGACCGTGCGTGTGCCCGACGTCGTCCAGCAGGGACCGCGCGACGATCTCCAGGTCCGGGAAGTAGTTGTCCTGCGCGCGCATGTCGGCCCGGAGCTCGGTGTTGGCGCGGCGCGCCTCCTCGGGCGTCAGCGCACGCTCCCGGTGCAGCCGCTCGAGCTCCGCCTGCAGCGCGACGATCGCCTCCAGGGCGTCGCTCGGCAGCGACTTGCCCACCCGCACGGGCCGGACGCCCAGCGCGGAGAAGAGGGGGCCTCTTTGCACTCGCTCCAGCTCGATCTCGAGCGCGTCGCGGCGCGACGGCGGCTCGGGCGAGAGCAGGTCGTCCACGCTGGTGCCCAGGGCCCGGGCCACGGCCTGCAGGCGGGCGATGGTGGGTTCGCGCTTGCCGTTCTCGAGCATGGAGACCTGTGACGGCGCACGTGAGATGGCGTCTCCGAGCTCGCCGAGGGTCATTCCCCGACGGGTCCGCAGGTGCCGGATGCGCCGGCCGATCGTCAGGGCGTCGGGCTCGCTGCCGGTCGGGGCCGGCGGCGGGAGCGCCGCGCCGGTCCGGTTCGTCGTCGTGATGGCCATGCCTCAGCGTGACATGGGCCACTGCTTCTGGGAAGCAGAAGAATGCTGATACTTCTTCTCACGAATCCTGGCCGCGGGGGTTGCGCAGGGCGCAGAGTCGTTCTCGAGGGCACCTTCCTCACGACGAAGGCACCACGACCGGAAGGCACGATCATGACCGCGACGCTCGAGACCGGCTCCACGAACGGCACCACCTCCGCACCTGCTCAGGGCACCCGCCCGGGCGACCAGGTCACCACCGCGGCGGCGCTCGCCGAGCAGTGGGCGACCGACCCGCGCTGGTCGGGCGTCGTGCGGGACTACTCGGCCGAGGACGTCGTCGCGCTGCGTGGGTCCGTGGGCGAGGAGCACACCCTCGCGCGCCGCGGCTCCGAGCTGCTCTGGGAGCTGCTGCACACCGAGGACTACGTCAACGCGCTCGGCGCGCTGACCGGCAACCAGGCCGTGCAGCAGGTCAAGGCGGGCCTCAAGGCCATCTACCTGTCGGGGTGGCAGGTGGCCGGCGACGCGAACCTCTCGGGCCAGACCTACCCCGACCAGTCGCTCTACCCCGCCAACTCGGTGCCCGCCGTCGTGCGACGCATCAACAACGCGCTGCTGCGTGCCGACCAGATCGACGTCGCCGAGAACACGGAGGACGGACCGTCGCGCAACTGGCTCGCGCCGATCGTGGCGGACGCCGAGGCCGGTTTCGGCGGTCCGCTCAACGCCTACGAGCTCATGAAGTCGATGATCGCCTCGGGCGCCTCGGGCGTGCACTGGGAGGACCAGCTCGCCTCGGAGAAGAAGTGCGGCCACCTGGGCGGCAAGGTGCTCATCCCCACCAAGCAGCACGTGCGGACCCTCAACGCGGCGCGCCTCGCGGCCGACGTCTCCGACGTGCCGAGCGTCATCATCGCCCGCACCGACGCCGAGGCCGCCACGCTGCTGACCTCCGACGTCGACGAGCGGGACCGGCCCTACCTCACCGGCAACCGCACCGCCGAGGGCTTCTACGAGGTGACCAACGGCATCGAGCCCTGCATCACCCGCGCCCACGCCTACGCGCCGTACGCCGACCTCATCTGGATGGAGACCGGCACGCCGGACCTCGACCTCGCCCGTCGCTTCGCCGAGTCCGTCAAGGCCGAGTTCCCCGACCAGATGCTGGCGTACAACTGCTCGCCGTCGTTCAACTGGAAGAAGCACCTCGACGACGACACGATCGCGAAGTTCCAGCGCGAGCTCGGGGCGATGGGCTACAGCTTCCAGTTCATCACCCTGGCGGGCTTCCACGCCCTCAACCACTCCATGTTCGATCTGGCCCACGGTTACGCCCGTGAGCAGATGACGGCCTACGTGCAGCTGCAGGAGGCCGAGTTCGCCTCCGAGACCCGCGGCTACACCGCCACGAAGCACCAGCGGGAGGTCGGCACCGGTTACTTCGACCGCGTGTCGACGGCGCTCAACCCCGACGCCTCCACCCTCGCGCTCGCCGGCTCCACCGAGGCCGCTCAGTTCTGACTCACCCGTTTCCCGCCGCCGCGGGGTCCCACCCCCGCGGCGGCCCTCCCAGGAGGAACCTGCCATGACGATCACCGACCTGCCCCGCTCCACCCGCTCCACCGGTTCGCCGGCCACGCCGCCCCGCGGCATCGCGCTGTCCGACTCGGCCACCGTGGCCGAGGGCACCATCGACGTCGTGGGCCCGCTGGAGCCCGGGTCCGACGAGATCCTCACGCCGCAGGCCCTGGAGTTCCTGGCCCTGCTGCACGACCAGTTCGCGGACGCCCGCTGCGAGCTGCTGCTGACGCGACAGCGCCGCACCCGGGAGATCGCCGACGGCGCCGACCCGGACTTCCTGCCCGTCACCCGGCCCGTGCGGGACGACCCGTCGTGGCGCGTCGCGGGTAGCGCCGGGGCCCCCGGGCTCGCCGACCGGCGCGTCGAGATCACCGGACCCACCGACCCGAAGATGACGATCAACGCGCTCAACTCGGGCGCCAAGGTGTGGCTGGCCGACGCGGAGGACGCCCAGTCCCCCACGTGGTCCAACGTCATCACGGGCCAGCTGGCGCTGCGCGACGCGATCCGCGGCGACCTGACGTTCGAGGCGCCGTCGTCGGACGGGGGCCGCACCCCGGGCAAGCAGTACGCGCTGCGTACGTCCGAGCTGACCGAGATGCCGACCATCGTGTTCCGGCCGCGGGGCTGGCACCTGTTCGAGTCTCACCTGGCGTACACGGGGACGGACGGCTCCACGCAGCCCGCCTCGGGCTCGCTGGTCGACTTCGGGCTGTACTTCTTCCACAACGCGCGCGAGCTGATCGAACGCGGGCGGGGGCCGTACTTCTACCTGCCCAAGCTCGAGGGGCACCGCGAGGCGCGGCTGTGGAACGAGGTCTTCGAGCTGGCGCAGGACGCCCTCGGCATCCCGCGGGGCACCGTCCGCGCCACGGTGCTCATCGAGACGCTGCCCGCGGCGTTCGAGATGGAGGAGATTCTCTACGAGCTGCGCGAGCACTGCGCCGGGCTCAACGCCGGGCGCTGGGACTACCTGTTCAGCGTCATCAAGTGCTTCCGCAACCGCGGCGACTCCTACGTGCTGCCCGACCGCGCGCAGGTCACGATGACGGCGCCGTTCATGCGGGCGTACACCGAGCTGCTGGTCGCGACGTGCCACCGCCGCGGGGCCCACGCCATCGGCGGCATGAGCGCCTTCATCCCGGACCGGCGCAACCCCGAGGTGACGGAACAGGCCTTCGCCAAGGTCCGCGCGGACAAGGAGCGCGAGGCCGGCGACGGGTTCGACGGCTCCTGGGTGGCGCACCCCGACCTCATCCCGATCGCCCGCGAGGCGTTCGACGCCGTGCTCGGCTCGGCCGAGAACCAGGTGGGGAGACTGCGCGACGACGTCACGGTGGGCCAGGCCGAGCTGCTCGACGTGGCCTCGGCCCGGCGGGAGGGTGCGACCATCACCGAGGAGGGTCTGCGGACCAACATCTCCGTGGGGGTGCGGTACATCGCCTCGTGGCTGCGGGGCGCGGGGGCCGCTGCCCTGGACAGCCTCATGGAGGACGCCGCGACGGCGGAGATCTCGCGGTCGCAGGTGTGGCAGTGGATGCACTCCGGGACCGTCACGGCCGACGGGGTGACGATCACCCGGACGCTGTGCGACGCCATGCTCCGTGAGTTCCTGCGGTCCACGCCGCGGACGCGCGGGGACCGGCTCGACGAGGCCGCGGCGATCTTCCGCGAGGTGGCGATGGGTGACGAGTTCCCGCCGTTCCTGACGACGAGCGCGTACGCCCGCTACTTCTGACGCCTCCCCCTTCGTCGCCGAACGTCGAGGTCCGGACCGGAATGGATGCCCATACCGGTCCGGACCTCGACTTTCGCGCGCCGGGCCTGTCACGTGAGCCGAAGTCGTCCCGTAGCGTGCGGGTACCGGGGGTCGACGAGGGGACACTGATGGGCGCTGGCCGACGCGACCGCATCTGGACCTGGCTGCGGGTCGGGGCGATCCTGGCCGTCGCCTGCGTGACGGGGGCGCTCGCCACCGTTTTCGCCTGGGTGTGGACCGACGAGCTGGTCGACGGGAACGATCTGGCTTATGACGACCTCGCCGGGACGTGGTGGCAGGGCGCGTCAGCGGGGGCGCTACCGACCGTCTTCGGGCTGAGCCTGTGTGCTGCGCTCCTCATCTACTCCGGCCTGGCGTGGTGGTGGCCGATGCTGCTCGTCCTCGCATCCGGGGCGGTCGGCGCCGCGCTCGGTGCCACCGAGCGATTCCCGTACGGACTACGCGCCGGAACGTGGGTGGTCTGCGGGGAGCTGCTGCTCGGCGCCCTGGTGGGTCTGCTGGTCAACGCCCAGACGGTGCGCTCCGCCGGCAGAGATGACCGACGCGTGGAGATCGCCCGAGTCCGCGGGCGTCGCTGAGACGGGCGCCCGAGACCGTCCACAGGGCAGGCTCGGGGCCGAAGCTTGTGGACGAGGCCTGCGGGCGGGGGGGCCGGTTCGGCAGGGTAGCGGGCATGAACCTCACCGCATCCTTCCGCCCCGGCGACAAGGTGGCCGACGACGGCGCCGTCCTCGAGCTCGCCACCTTCCTGTCCGGCGGGGTCCTCCCCCGCGAGCGCATCCTCACCCTGAGCTGGCTCGACGCGGACGACCGCGTCACCGGCATCGCGGTGCCCGTGCGCGACGTCCCCGAACGGCCCAGCCCGGAGGACGCCGCCCGGTTCGGGAGCGTGATCGCGTCGGTGACGCAGCAGTCGGTGCCGGGCGGCTCCGTCGTGGCGATGCTCGAGCGGCCCGGCGAGCAGTCCGTGACCGCGGCCGATCGCGCCTGGAACACCGCCCTGCGCACCCAGGCCGCCGAGCGCGGGTTCCGGTTGCACGGCCTGTTCGTCGCCGCCGGCGGTGCCGTGCGTCCGCTCGCTCTCGACGACGCGGCCTGACTGCTCCACCCCTGGCGAGGGGCCAGAGCCGACTCGTACGTGTGTTCGAGTGAGTGTCGGTGGCTGCTGCTTGACTGGTCACCATGACGACGCACCAGGACGACGGCGGGCCGGGCCACGGCCCGAGCCTCGATGCCGCGCTGGACGCCGCCGCCGCGGAGCAGGTCGCGGTGAACCAGGCGGCGGGCCGCCGCACCATGGCACTCGGTCAGGCCCTTGCCGCGGCCCGGACCGAGCCCACGGCGATGCTCGACGTCGCGGTCGCCCGCGTGGCATCGACGACGGCGCAGCGGCGCGCGCAGGTGGCGCACCGTGCGCTCGTCTCCGAGGTGGCGTGTGCACTCGGCGTGAGCGAGCACCGCGCACGCGCACTGCTCGCAGATGCCGAGGTCCTGGCCGACCGCGCTCCGGGCACCATGGCGGCGCTGTGCGCCGGCCGCATCTCCTACCAGCACGCCGCCAAGCTGGCCGACGGCGTGGCCGACCTGCCGCCGTCGGCCGCCGCCGAGGTCGAGGCAGCCGTGCTGGAACGGGCCGCGTCGCTGCCGCCGGGTCGATTCGGCACGCTGGTGCGCACGGCCAGGGACCGGCTGCACCCGGTACCCGCGGAGGTGCGCCGGGAGGCCGCCGCACTGAAGGCCGACGTCTGGCTGGACGACGGCAAGGACGGCATGTCATGGCTCACCGCGCACGTCCCCACGCCCGTGGCCCACGCGGCGTACGACCGTCTCGCCCGTACCGCGGCGGGGGCGAAAGCCTCTGGTGATGCCCGCGGTACGGGGCAGCTGCGCGCCGCCACGCTGGCGGCGCTCCTGCTCGACGGGCAACCGACTGGCGATGAACCCGGGCCGGCCGCTGGCTGCCCGACGACAGCGCCGTCGTCGGTGCAGCCACCCGGCCCACCAGACTTTCTCGTGACGCTGGCACGCGGCGTCCGCCCGATCGTCCACGTCACCGTGCCGATACAGACCCTGAGCGGCGACGGCGAGCAGCCCGGCACGCTCGACGGGGCCACGCCGGTGGACGCCGAGGCGGCACGGCACCTGGCCGCCCGTGCGCCCACGCTGCGACGTGTCCTGACCGATCCCGTCGACGGCGCGATGCTCACCGTGGATCGCCGACGCTACGTCGTCCCGGCAGACCTCCGTGCGTTCCTGACTGCCCGCGACGTCACGTGCCGTTTCCCTGGCTGCGCCGTGCCCACGGCACGCTGCGACGTCGACCACACGGTGGACTGGGCCGGCGGCGGTACCACCGACGCCGGGAACCTCGCCCACCTCTGCCGCGCGCATCACACGCTCAAGCACGAGAGCCGCTGGACCGTCGAGCAGCTCGACGGCGGAGTGCTGGCCTGGACATCACCGCGGGGCCGCACGTATCTCACGAGCCCTGGCGCTGCTGACCACGCGATCGGACAGCTCGATGGCTGGGCGGCCGAGGCGGCGTCCCTCGCGGTGGAGCTGGTCCCCGTGCCGAACTCCGGCGGCGACGAGACATCGACCGGCCGGACAGATCCTCGGGCCGGCCCGGCGCCGGGTCGGTACGAGCGAGGGAGCGACCCACCCTTCTGAGGCACGGTCGCGGGCGATCTTTCGATGTGCGCCGGGAAGCATGGCGACCCGGTGCTGGCTCGAGGCCGCCCCGACAGACCCTCCGGCTGGTCAGGTCGGGCGCTGGACCGGTTGCGACACTGGATGGCTGGACGCCACTCAGGGCTGCACGAGTCGGACCTCGGCGTCGTGAACCTCGATCGGGTAGGTGGTGTCGGTCGTGGTGGCTTCGCCGGGGACGTCGGTCCAGGTGAGGGTGCCCGTGATGCGAAACTGGCCGTGCCACGTGGTGGTCAGGCTCACGGTGTAGGTGCCGGGCGCGGGGTACGGCAGGTGGATCGCGGTGTTGGTGTCCCACTGCCCGCCGGGGTGGTCGGTCACCACGGGTTCGGTGCCGTCGCCGGCGTCCCAGGTGTACTCGGCTGGCACGGCGCGGATCTCGACCGGCACGCCGAGCAGGTTCGTGGCCATGACCCGCGGGGTGTCGTCGGTGCGGGGGTGCACACCGAAGTTGACGATGGCCCAGTCGCGCTCGACCTGCAGGGTGACTTCGGCCGGATCGATGGGCATGGTCTTGAACTCGCGGGTGGCGGCCGCGAGGAGGTCGGCGGGAGTGACGCAGGCGCCCTCGTCGATCAGCTGTGGAGGCGTCTGGGCACCTCCGGGCTGGTTCGTGACAGCCCAGAGTCCGGCCAGCTCGTAGGAGTCCTCGTCGCACTCCAGACCGTCGTAGGCGATCTCGGTGCCTTCGGCGCAGACGTCCGCCAGCACGGTGTAGTCCAGGTCCCGCAGCCAGCACTGATGGACGGTGGCCCGGAAGTAGACGGTGTCCGAGTCGGCACCATCGCCGCCGGAGCCGTCGATGGCCGCTTGCTGCTCCTCGAGGGTCGAACCGACATTCATCGCAGGATCCTCACCGGCACTGATCCACGATTCGTAGGGGTCGTCCGCGCCACCCCCAGGCTCGGTGTCGAGCGCTAGCGGTGGAATCGCGGGCGCGAAGAGGAAGCATGCGGCGCAGAGCAAAGAGGCCGTCGACATGGCTCACTCCTCCGGAATCTGACCGAGTTCAACCAGCACCCACTCGCCGTCCCGGAGGGCCAGTTCAGCACGCCTCTTGGCCACGCCCGCCTCGGAGGTGAAGACGGTGTCTCCTGACGCATCAAGGATGGTCGTGGGACTTTCGTGGCCGGTGATATCCATCGGCCAGATCCCTGTCACGACATCGCGCTGGTACACCTTGTCCACCACCACCTCGACGTCACCGCCGGTGAACACGTCTCCGCGCTTTGCGATGGTCTTGGCCTGATCGAGGCGGGACTCGCAGTACTCGCAGGACCGGTGGCTCCGCGCCTCCCACTCGGCGGTGTCCCCGGTGACCATCATCGGCTGCTCGAGGGACAGGATGTACTTCGCCGCAGCCGCCGCTCCCTCGGCATCCTTCTTGTCCATCGCGGCCGGTCGCTCCGGGCCCGCCGCTGCGACCTCGTCCGAGGGCTCGGGCGATGGCTCGGGAGACGCCGTCGCGGACGGCGACGCCGTGACGGACGCCGGCAGGGGCAGCTCCGACGCCTCCGACGTCGGCTCGGGGTCGGCGCCGGTGCAGCCGGCTACCAGCAGCCCTGTCGCGAGCACAGCGACCAGAGCGGCGGCCGGCCGCCGTGGCGCAAGGACAGAGGGATCGTGGCGGGTTGTGCGCATCATCGCGTCTCCAGGGCGTCAGACAGGCCAGCGCGGCCAGGACCAGCCACCGACCCTAGCGACCACCGCCCACCGGCGGAACCGCATGTCCCAGCCTGTGGACGGCCCCCAGCCGAGGCCGTGCGCGACCCCGAGCCCGGACCGGCGTGAACGATCCATACCGGGCCGAACCTGCACATTCGGCACCTGGGGACGCGAGCCGGGGCCGAGAACCGCGCGCAAAGGCCTGGACCTTCGCGCCCTGGCCCCTTACATTTTCCGTGACGGACGCCACAGCGCGCCCGTCCGGCGGTCCTGCCCGGACCGTCGTCGTCCGAGACACCGACTCAGAGGGAGCCGCCGACACCGCGCTGGCCCGACCGGCCCGCGCACCGCAGGAGGGAGCAGGACCGTGACCGACGTACTGGTCCTCAACGCCGGCTACGAGCCGCTGCACCGTGTGTCGGTGAAGCACGCCATCACGATGCTCGTGCGCGAGGTCGCGGTGGTCGAGGAGTTCGTCGAGGGCGCGTCGTTCGGCCCCTATCCGCTCCCCCGGGTCCTGCGGCTCGTGCGGTACGTGACGATGCGCTGGCTCTACCGCGGCGGCGGCCGTCCGGCGGTGACCAAGGACGGCATCAAGCGGCGCGACGGCGCATGCGCCTACTGCGGTGGCCCCGCCCAGACGGTCGACCACGTGGTGCCCCGGTCGCGGGGCGGCGACAGCTCCTGGCTCAACCTCGTCGCCGCGTGCCGACCCTGTAACCACCGCAAGGCCGACCGCACGCCGCTCGAGGCCGGCATGCCGCTCCGGCTCGCCCCCTACGTGCCACCGTTCGACCACGGGCTGGTGCGGCGCCGTCGCCGCGCCAGACCCGTGGCCGCCTGAGCATCGTCAGACGCCGTCGGCCGGCTCCCAGCGCCGTTCGGCACCCTCCGGCTCTCCCTCGGCCGCGGCGAGGTCGGCCTCCCCGACGCGCGCGATCGTCCCGGTGACGGGCTGGGGAACCGCGGGCCCTTCGGCGTCGAGGACGCGGGACGCCACGACGGTGCTGCCGAAGTTCGCGTGGCACTCGGTGCAGTACCAGTCCGGGGCCGGCACGGGCACCTCGAAGCCGCCGTAGACGACGTCGGGCTCGGAGCTGACGACGTCGTCGGAGAAGGTCATCCCCCACACGATGCGCTTGGTCTTGCCGCGCACGCCGCAGCCGGGGCACTGCGGCCGCAGCCGGGCGCGCTGGGCGGACACGGAGTGGGCGTGCATGAGGTCGTGGCACTGCGGGCACATGAGGTGCACGTCGCGGATCACCTGCTCGAGGGTGCGCCCGCCGGCCGTCGTCGTGCCCAGCCGGACGGCGCCGTCGTCGTGCGCCTGCAGCTCGTGGACGTCCACGAACCGCTCGCAGGTGGCGCAGCGCTCCTCGCGGCGCATGGCCCAGCCGGACACCGCCCGGTGGCCCAGCACGCGCAGCACGTGCACGTCGGGGGCCGCCGTGCCCTCGGCGCAGTCGCCCGGGTCGATGGTGTGCACGGGCCCGTCGTGGAACTGGTTGGCGACGCCGTCCAGCACCGCGCGGGCGTGCTCGGCGGGCAGCCAGCCGGAGGATCCGATGTAGGCGTCGGCGCCGTCGAAGAGGTCGGCCCACACGATGGGCCGGTCGGGGCCGAACAGCTCGTCGGTCACCCAGGAGTCGCCGTCGGACGAACCCATCAGCTCCACGGACGCCACGACACCGGCGTCACCGAGGACGGTGACGACGACGTCGCCCCGCTTGGGGCCGTCCGGACCGCCGGGCAGCGAGTGCTCGTGGGAGCGGGTCGCGATCGCGATGGACTCGTTCAGCCAGTCGGTGGACCAGTTCAGGTACACCGACGGCACGAGCCATGCGGGCAGCGACGACACGGACGGGAAGGCCTCTGCTTCGGTGCTCACGGAGTGCAACATAGCCGGTCCGGGCCCTGCTGCGGTACCCCGCTCGGTCACCCGGGTGCGGCAGCCGTCGACGGCGGTTCAGCGCCCGAACACGGCGCGTAGCTCGTCCTTGGCCTGCTCCAAGGTCCGGCGGCGCTCCTCCGGGAGGGTGGACCCGGCCCGGTTCAGGTAGAAGGTCAGCATGGACATCGCGGACTGGTACGGAGTTCCCTTGCGCCGGGCGCTCGCCTCGGCGGACCGCTGGAGCGAGCGGGCGATCCGGGCGGGGTCGTCCCAGGTGAAGACGTCCTCCTCGAGGTCGAGCGCGTCGGAGTGCTCGGTGACGTCCTGGGACCAGCGGTCGTCGTCGTGCTCGGACTTCGTGGCCATCCTTCGACGCTAGGACGACGGGCCCGAGCTCGCCAGGCGCGCTCAGCCGCGCAGCGCCTCCGCCTCGGCGTCGGTGAACAGCCGGGACCGGATGAGGAACCGCACGCCTTCCGGTGCCTCCACGCTGAACCCGGCGCCGCGTCCCGGCACCACGTCGATGGTCAGGTGCGTGTGGCTCCAGTACTCGAACTGGGCCCGGCTCATCCAGACCGGCACCGTGAACGTGGCACCGCCGTCGTCGGGCCCGCCGGGAGCCTCCGGCACGGTGAGGTCGCCCAGGTGGACGTCCGCGTCGCCGGTGAGGAAGTCGCCGGCCGGGAAGCACATCGGGCTGGACCCGTCGCAGCAGCCACCGGACTGGTGGAACATGAGGTCGCCGTGCCGGCGCCGCAGCCGAGCGAGCAGCTCGGCCGCGGCGTCGGTGAGGGCGACGCGCGTCGCGTCGGCCATCGGTCTAGAAGAACCCGTCACGCACGCCGGAGTAGCTGACGAGCAGGTTCTTGGTCTGCTGGTAGTGGTCGAGCATCATCTTGTGGTTCTCGCGCCCCACGCCGGACCCCTTGTACCCGCCGAACGCGGCCGCGGCCGGGTAGGCGTGGTAGCAGTTGGTCCACACCCGGCCCGCCTCGATGGCGCGGCCCGCACGGAACGCCGTCGTGCCGTTACGGGTCCAGACCCCCGCACCGAGCCCGTAGAGGGTGTCGTTGGCGGTCTTGATCGCGTCGTCGAAGTCGGCGAAGTCGGTCACGGACACCACGGGGCCGAAGATCTCCTCCTGGAAGATCCGCATGGAGTTCTTGCCCTCGAACACCGTGGGCGTCACGTAGTAGCCGCCGGTGAGGTCGCCGCCGAGGTCGGCCCGCTCACCGCCCGTGAGCACCCGGGCGCCCTCGGCCTTGCCGATGTCGATGTAGGACAGGATCTTCTCGAGCTGGTCGTTGCTCGCCTGGGCACCGATCATCGTGTCGGTGTCCAGCGGGTTGCCCTGCACCGCGGCCTTCGTCCGCTCGAGCGCGTCGCCGAGGAACTGGTCGTAGATGTCGGACTGGATGAGCGCCCGGGACGGGCACGTGCAGACCTCGCCCTGGTTGAAGGCGAACATGGTGAAGCCCTCGAGCGCCTTGTCGTAGAAGTCGTCCCGCTCCGCCGCGACGTCCGAGAAGAAGACGTTCGGCGACTTGCCGCCGAGCTCGAGCGTGACCGGGATGATGTTCTGCGACGCGTACTGCATGATCAGGCGGCCGGTCGTCGTCTCACCGGTGAAGGCGATCTTGCGGATCCGCGACGAGGAGGCGAGCGGCTTGCCGGCCTCCGCGCCGAACCCGTTGACCACGTTCAGCACGCCCGGCGGCAGCAGGTCACCGATGATGTCCATCAGGTAGAGGATCGACGCGGGTGTCTGCTCGGCCGGCTTGAGGACGACGGCGTTGCCCGCCGCGAGCGCCGGCGCGAGCTTCCAGGTCGCCATGAGGATCGGGAAGTTCCACGGGATGATCTGCCCGACGACGCCGAGCGGCTCGTGGAAGTGGTACGCGATCGTCTCGCCGTCGATCTCGGAGATCGAGCCCTCCTGGGCGCGGATCGCCCCGGCGAAGTAGCGGAAGTGGTCGACGGCGAGCGGGATGTCGGCACCGAGCGTCTCCCGCACCGGCTTGCCGTTCTCCCAGCTCTCGGCGACGGCGATCTTCTCGAGGTTCGCCTCGATGCGGTCCGCGATGCGGTTCAGGACGTTGGCCCGCTCCGTGACGGAGGTCCGTCCCCAGGCCGGGGCCGCGCCGTGGGCCGCGTCGAGCGCCCGCTCGATGTCGTCGGCGTTGCCGCGCGCCACCTCGCAGAAGGTCTCCCCGGTGACGGGGCTGGGGTTGTCGAAGTATTCCCCGCTCGACGGCGGCACGTACTCCCCGCCGATCCAGTGGTCGTAGCGGCTGCGGTACTCGACGATCGACCCGGGCTGCCCCGGGGGCGTGTAGACGGTCATGCTGGCTGCCTCCTCGCAGTACACACCTCGTCGGGCCCGCGACCTGCGGTCCGGTGCCCGACGGCGGCGCCTCGGCGCGCCGTGGTCGTCACGCTAGGGGCGGGGTGTTGCAGCACCGTTGCAACGGTGCCGGGGCGCCTCAGCGCAGCGCCGCGTCGACCACCGCGAGGTGCGCCCTCGCCCGGCTCCACAGCGGGCTGCCGTGCTCGGCCCGTTGCACGAGGAGGCTCCAAGCCTCGACGTCGTCGGCGCCGTCGTCGGTGCGCGTCCAGGCGTCGAGGGCGGCGGTACCCGTACTGCTCAGGACGGCGGAGCGCAGCTCGGCGGCCAGCTCCGCGCGGACGCGCTCGACGCCGGGAGCCAGCGAGCGCGGGAGCAGCGGGCCGGCGCTGGCGGCGAGCGCCGCCGTCGGGTCGCCCGCGGCGAGGTGCTCGCGCACGACGTCGACGTCGCTGCGCACCCCCGGAGCGAGCCGGTAGGGGCGCGACCCGACCACCAGCGTACCGGCGACGCGACGCAGGCGGGAGATCTCGGCGCGGACGGCGACGTCGGACAGCTCGCCGGGGTGCAGCAGCACCGCCAGCTCCTCGGCGGTGAGCCCGCGCGGGTGCTCGCCCAGGAGCACGAGGATCTCGGCGTGCCGCGGGGAGAGGCGGTGGACGCCGCCGGGCCGGTGGAGCACCGGGGTGCCGAGGAGCTGGAGCGCGGCCCGGGCGGTGCTGTCACCGGTCCCCGCGCGGCCACCAGGCCTGCCCGGCCCGAGCGCCGCGAGCTCGCGTTCGAGGCTCGCCACGGTCGCGCGCACCAGCGAGAGCGCGACGTGCGAGGCGGCGGCGCGGCCGCCGGTCACGTCCAGCACCCCGAGGAGCCGGCCGTCGGCCCCCCGGATGGGGGCGGCGGCGCAGTTGAGCGACTGGACCGGCCGGGAGAAGTGCTCGGCCCCCAGGACCTGCACGGCTCGCCGGGTCGCGAGCGCGGTACCGGGCGCGTTGGTGCCCACGCTCTCCTCGCGCCAGACGGCGCCGGCGACGAACCCGACGCGCTCCGCCGTCGTGCGCGTGCGGGCGTCGCCCTCGACCCACAGGAGCCGGCCGGCGTCGTCGCACACGGCGACGACGAGCCCGTCGTCGCGGGCGGCGTCGACGACGAGGTCGCGCACGACCGGCATGAGGGGCGCGAGCGGGTGGGTGGCGCGGTACTCGTCCAGCTCGCGGTCGGCGAGCCCGGCCGCGGCGCGCGGCGAGTCGGGGTCGACGCCGGAGCTGAGGCTGCGGCGCCACGACGCGGCGACGAGGGGGTCGACCCCGGGCGAGAGGCAGCCGGTGCCGAGGAACGTGTCGTAGGCGGTCCGGACGGACCGGCGGTCCCGGCGGACGCCGCCACGGGTCGTGGGCGCGCGACCCGCCTCACGCGCGGACCGGGTGGGATCCTGCGCGGCAGCACGGTCGAGCATGGCGCCTCCGACGTCGTCGTGCGGTGGTCACGTCAGTCTAGGACGCTCCCGGAGCCGCCGAGAGGCAGCTCGTCTCACATCGTGGTCCCAGATCGTGGACGCCGGGTGTCGCCGCAGGTGGGTGCCTGCCTAGGGTGTGGGCAGGTACCCACCTGACCACAGGCACAGCAGG
>NZ_JALKAT010000008.1:0-137220 GCF_023015685.1 Isoptericola sp. S6320L | reverse complement strand
CAAGGCGTTCTGGAACATCGCCAACTGGCGCGACGTCGCCGCCCGCCTCGACCGCGCCCGCACCCAGACCACCGGACTCATCGTCCCCGCCTGAGGATCTCCTGCACGGCGTCGTAGGGCCCGATTCGCGCACCACGCGAACCGGGCCCTGTCGCACGGTGCGGAGCGGAGTGCGGAGCGCCTTTTGCCGAGCTTTGGTTATCCCGTGACGTGATGCGCTAGGGTCCCTGGCAGCGACGACGCCCAAGGAGATGCTCGGTGACCAGCAGTGCCGCGGTACGGACCATGCCCCTCCCGGACCACCGGCACGCGGTGATGCGGCTCCTTGCCGCAGTGCTGGCGTTCACCCTGGCCGGCGTGGTGGCCGTCGTGCCGGGGGCGCGCGCTGCGACCGCGGACGATCTGATCGCCACCACGGTGAGCGTGAGCCAGGACGAGACGTGGTGGCCGGCCGGTGCGCGGCATCTCGACGTGCGGGTGACCACGCCCGACGGAGAGCTGGTCCATGACGGTGGGCTCCTGGCCGAGGTGAACGGGATCGACTACTCCGGCTCGAGCACCTGGGCTTCCGGCCGTCTCCCGATCCATGCCGAGTTCTCCGCGGCAGGCACCTACCCCGTCACGGTGCGATATTTCCCGGCGGCCGGGTACGCGGGGTCGGAGTGGACCGGCACGGTGGAGGTGTCGGAGGGCACCGTGGCCACGACGACCACCGTCGTCGACGCTCCTGAGCAGCTCCACTACGGCGACCGAGGAGCGGTCGACGTCCAGGTGGACGTTCGGGGTGAACACCTGCCGAGTGGCGTGGTGGAGCTGTGGTCGCTCGACACCGGCGAGTTCGTCGACCAGGAGCGGGTCGGCGCCGGAGGGCGGGCCAGGCTTCATCTGCTCGACGTCGTGCCAGGCAGCGAGTCGTTCGAGGTCGTCTTCGTGCCGTATGGCGGCCTGCAGCGGTCGCGGGCGGAGCTGACGGTCCCGATCCTGAAGGCCGAGCGCGACCTGGACGCCTGGGTCGTCGGCGGATCCGTCGACCCGCACGACACCTGGTGGAAGGTGGCCGTCGACGTCCCGGACGTGGACCGCGTCGCAGGGACCTTGGCTCTCTACGCCGGCGACCGCCGCCTCGCGCGCATCCGGCCGGACGAGGAGCACAACCGCACCGAAGTCTTCGTGATCGAGTCGGACGTGCTCCCGCCGGGGAACCACCGGCTCCACGTCCGGCTCACCGGCTCGCCGACCGTCGAGGACACCAGCGCCGAGGTCGTGCTGCGCGTCGCCAAGGTCGAGAGCGACATGTGGGCCAGGGAGAAGCGGCAGATGCGCTGGGGGATCGATCACCGGCTCCTCGTCCGGACGGGCGCCGAGACCTCCTGGTCCGGCAACGACGGCCACTTCGCCACCGGCACCGTGACGGTCTATCGGGGCCGTACCAAGGTGGGCAGCGAGAAGATCCGGCGTGAGGGCCAGACCACGGTGCGCATCGACGGTCACCGGCTGCCCGTGGGCAGGACGACGCTGCGCGTCGTCTACTCGGGCGACAGCCGGTACGCCTCGTCGACGAGCTACGAGACGGTTCGGGTGCGCAAGGCCGAGACGAAGGTCCGGGCCAAGATGGTCGACAAGACGGTGAACGATCCGCAGCGAGCCAAGGTGAAGGTCCGTGTGAAGTCGCCGTCGGACGTCGTCCCGACGGGCAAGATCAAGATCAAGGCCGACGGCAAGACGGTCAAGAAGGTCCGGCTGAAGAAGAGGCACGACGGCTCCCGCACGGTGAAGCTGCCCGGGCTCAGCGACGGCCACCACACGATCAAGGTCGTCTACACGGGGTCGTCGAAGACGAAGCGGGCGGTCAAGAACAATCTGTACGTGTGGGTCCGCTGAGCTGATTCCTCCGGGCAGCATGCCCGCGCGTGGGCAGCAGGCCCCCGACACCGCAACGAGAGGCCCCTCCCCGGACGGCATCCCGTCGGGGAGGGGCCTCTCGCCGCAGCTGCCGCGGCTGGGTCAGAGACCGGCGTCGGCCAGGCCCTGCTGCCACTCGATCAGGTCGGTGACCTTGGCCTGGAGTGCGTCGGCGGCGGCGTCGTCGCGGACCAGCGCGCCGGCGAGCGCCGCCGTCGGGCGCAGGATCCGGACGGCCTTCGAGGCGTCGCCGGCGTCGGCGGCCTCCTGGGCGTTGTCCAGGCGTCGCTCGAGCTGGTTGACGGCGACACGGTCACGGGCGGTGTCGCTCGGCAGCTCCTCGACGAGCGTGTCGACCTCGGACCACGTGACGCAGTCGCCGCCACCGGAGACCGTGCCCGCGGTCCACTGGATGCCGCGGAGCACGGAGCCGAGGAAGGTCGGGTCGGCCCAGGACTCCTCGACGTGCCCGGCGCCCTGGTGCCAGGAGCGTCCGCCCTCGAAGTTCTGGCACCAGGCGATCGGGTGGTCCTCGCCCATCGTGCCGCCCTGGTAGGTCGACTCGTCGAGGGTCATCAGCACGTGCACGTCGCCGCGCGGGTTGAGCGTGTAGTTGTACCACTCGTCCCAGCGCTCCCACTCGAGCGGGACGCCCTCCATGGAGGGGTGCGCCGGGCTCTCGACCCGCATGGTGGCGGTCTGCTGCTGCGGGTGGCCGGCGAACCGCGCCCCGCCGCCGATCAGCTGCGTGAACCAGCTCGAGGTGTGCATCGTGTCGGTGGCCGCGTGGATGCCGACGACGCCGCCGCCGTCGTGCACGTAGCCCTGCAGCGCGGCGAGCTCGGCGTCGTCGAGCAGCCGCGGCTGGTCGGGGTCGAGGTTGTTGGTGTTGTCCACCGGGGAGACGAACACGATCGAGTCGTACTGCGCCAGGCCCTGCGCCGACGTGAACGGCGTGGAGTCCATCGTGAGGTCGGGCTGGCCGGGGGAGCCGGGGCCCCACCAGCCGCCGGAGCTGTTGGGCGGGTCCCAGACGTCCACGTCGAAGCCGTGCTCGGTACCGAGGTCGATCAGGGCGTGGGTGGTGTCGTCGATGTGGGAGTGGCGGAATCCCAGGGTCTTGCCGACCACGAGGATCTCGTCGAGCTCCTCGCCGGCGGTGGCGCCCGGTGCGGCGGTGGCCGACCCGGCGGCAGCCAGGCCCAGCGTGAGGGTGAGGGTGGCGGTGGCCGTACCGGCGACGGCACAGCGGGTGGCGGAGGTTCGCTTGCTCATGACGCTCCTTTGCGCATGCGGCACATTCGTTGACCGGTTCAACTTAACCCCGGGAGCGGTAGATGTCACCACCTGAGAGCAAAAGTCTGCTGGCCTGCGACAAAAGCCTGCCGGGCGCATGTCCCGGCTGCGCTCGGTCACGACCCGGGCTACCGTCCGCTGATGCCCCGATCCTCTGACCGCACCCGTGCCCTGGTCCGCGCCGGAGCGTTCGGCCTGGCCGGCTTCCTCCCGGTGCTGGTGCTCGCCTGGCTCGTCCGCGCCGAGGCGCCGGCCGTGCTCGACGCCGACCAGGCCACCGTCGCCGCGGCCCTCGAGGCCACGCGCGACCTCCCCGCGCTGCAGACCGGCCTGGTCGTCTGGCAGGAGGTCACCCAGCCGCGCTGGGTGGTGCTCGCCGGGGGTCTGCTCTGCCTGTGGGTGTGGCGCCGCCGCGGCCTGGGCGGCCGCGCGCTGTGGGCCTTCGGCACGCTCGTCGCCTCGTGGGGCCTGTCGGTGCTCGCGAAGGAGGCGGTGGGCCGCCTCCGGCCGCAGGTCGACGACGCGATCACCGCGGCGCCGGGCTTCAGCTTCCCGTCGGGCCACGCCATGGCGGCGGCGACCGGCGCGGTGACGCTGACGTTGCTCGTGTGGCCGCTGCTCGGACCGCGGGCGCGCGTCGCCGTCCCGGCGGTCGCCGCTACGCTGGCCCTCGTCACCGCCGCGCACCGCGTGATGCTCGGCGTGCACTTCCCCTCGGACGTGGTCGCCGGAGCGTTGCTGGGTGCGACGTTCGCCGGCGCCTCGTACCTCGGCTACGTGGGCTGGACCAGCACTGCCCGCATCCCCGAGCCGGAGGTCCGATGACCACGTTCGTCCACCGCTACGAGCTCGACCCGAGCCGACCCGACGGCACGGCGGTGGCGCGCGACCTCGCCGTCCGGGCCTTCGCGCCGGCTGCCGCCTGGTGGTGCCTCCTGGTGGGTCTCGGCCTCCTCGTCGTCGGACCGCTCGGCGACCTGCCGGCCGGGGACCCCGTCGAGACGTGGTTCGCCGACCGCCGGACCCCGGTGCTCAACACCGTCTCGGAGTGGGTCGGGCACCTCGGGGCGACGCAGGTCGTCATCGGCGTCACCGTGCTCACCGTCGCGGTCCTGTGGTGGCGCACGCGCCAGTGGTGGTTCGCGCTGGTGCCGGCGCTCGCGGTCGCGCTGCAGTCGCTGGTGTTCGTGACCGCGTCCGCCGTCGTCGGGCGGGAGCGTCCGGACGTCCCGCACCTCGACGACGCGCCACCGACGTCGAGCTTCCCGAGCGGCCACACGGGTGCCTCGACCGCGTTGTGGCTCACCCTGGCGCTGCTGGCCCAGCGCATCCGCCATCCCGTGCTGCGCGTCGTGGTGACCGCCCTGTGCGTGCTCGTGCCGCTGCTGGTCGGGATCTCCCGGATGTATCGCGGGATGCACGGGCCGGCCGACGTCGCCCTGGGTCTGGTCAACGGCGCGGTCTGCGTGGTCCTCGCGTGGGGCTACCTGCGACGCTCCGCGCCCGGACGCCCGTAGCGCCGCCGGGTCACGGCGCCGGTTCCTCGTGCTCGATCGCAGGGACCGGCACGGTGCATCGGGCGAGGAGCGTCCCGCCGTCGTCCAGCAGGACGGCGGTCGCGGTCGCGCCCGAGAGGTCTTGGGGCGCCTCGACGCGCGCCGAGGCGATCGGCTCGGGGACGCTCCACCACACGCTGGTGTCCACGTCGGCGCCCGGCTCGTCGTCCGGCATCGGCCCGCCCTCCGCGGAGTAGAAGCTCCCGTCGGGTGCGCGGACCTCCAGCGCGGCGTACGGGGCGTCGAGCGGAGGGTTCCCGCCGTCGTCGACCCCGAGCGCGGCCGACCAGACGACCGCCACCTCCCACGACTCGACGACGCGTCGCTCGATCCCGAGCCTGGATTCCGACGTGACCGCCGCGGCGCTGCCGATCGTGGCCGTGGCGACGAACGGACCGGTGCTGGTGCAGGAGCTCATGTCGGACGAGGAGTACCAGGACCCGCCGCTGCCCTGCACCAGGCTCATGGCCGCCGCCGCGGCACACACGACCAGGGCGACCACGCTGGTGACGATCCGGGGCCAGCGCAGCCACGGCGCGCGGGCGTCGCGGTGCCGGCGCAGCCACGCCACCCAGCGGTGAGGTCGCGGCCGGGTGGTGGCCACGACGACGGTCCCGAGCAGCGAGTCCGCATAGGTGCGGCCCTGCGGGTGCCACGTGGCGCGCAGGTAGCCGAGCAGGAGGAACGCGTCGAGGAAGTGGGCGAGCCAGCGCAGCACGGTGCCGAGCAGGCCGATCGGGCGGCCCGAGCCGGCGTCGACCACGCTGATGCCGCACACGCGCTTGCCGGGCGTCATCCCGGTGTACGCCTGCAGGATGCCGAGGCCGAGGAGCGAGCCCAGGGTCCATGCGACGGCGTCGGAGCCGAGCTGCGGTTGCTCCCCGCGGTGCAGCAGCGGCAGCGCGGCGTACGTCGGGGCGTCGCTCGTGGCGAGCCACGCGATGGACGCGACGACGGCCGAGTCCAGGAGCACGGCCAGCACGCGCAGCAGCCAGCCGGCCTTCTCGTGGCCGTCCACGAGGGGCTCGGGTCCCAGCGGCGGCCGACGGCGCGGAGGCACCTGCCGTGGCCGACGTCGCGGCCGCGGGGAGCGTGCGTGCGTCGGGACCGTCGTCGTCATGGGAGGAGGCTCCCACAGGCGTGCGCCCAGGTCACGGGCGTGTCTGTGGCACCGGCGCCGGTTGCCCGTGCGAGCCCACGCGGTCCCTGGGCACGATGACAGCCGCGTCGAACCTGTCGCGCGAACGAGGGGAGCACCTGTGGACCTGGGCATCGAAGGCCGCGTCGCGGTCGTCACCGGAGCGGACTCCGGCATCGGTCTCGCGACCGCCCACGAGCTGCTGCGCGAGGGGGCGCGCGTCGTCCTGACCGACGTCGACACGGACCGGGTCCGCGCGGCCGCGGAGTCGTTGGGCGTGCCGCAGGAGAGGTGGGCGGCCGTCGGCGCGGACCTCGCCCGGCCCGACGACGTCGCGGCGCTGGTGCGCGCCACGGAGGAGGCGTTCGGCCCGGCGGGCATCCTGGTGCACTCGGCCGGGATCCACGGGGCGCAGGGGCTGTTCCACGAGATCGACGACGACGGCTGGCTCGAGACGCTGCAGGTCGACCTGCTCGCCGCCGTGCGGACCGTGCGGGCGCTGCTGCCGGGGATGCGCGCGGCCGGGTGGGGCCGCATCGTGCTGGTCTCGTCCGAGGACGGCGTGCAGCCCTACGTCGACGAGCTGCCGTACAGCGCCTCGAAGGCGGCGATCCTCAACCTCACCAAGGGCCTGTCCAAGACGTACGGCCGCGAGGGCGTCCTGGTGAACGCCGTCTCGCCCGCCTTCGTCGAGACGCCCATGACTGACGAGATGATGGACGCCCGCGCCGCCGAGCTCGGCGTCGACCGGGACGAGGCGATCCGCAGCTTCCTGGCCGAGGAGCGGCCCTTCATCGAGCGGGACCACCGGGGGAGGCCCGAGGAGGTCGCCGCGGTGGTCGCGCTGCTCTGCTCGTCCCGCGCGAGCTACGTCGTCGGGTCGAACTACCGGGTCGACGGCGGCTCCGTCGCCACGATCTGAGGAGGCCACATGACGAGGGACCACTACGACTACCTGCTGCTCGGCGGCGGCATGGCGTCCGACGCCGCGGCGCGCGGCATCCGCGAGATCGACGCCGAGGGCACCATCGGGATCGTCGGCCGGGAGCCGACCGAGCCCGTCACCCGCCCCGCGCTGTCCAAGAAGCTGTGGACGGACCCCGACTTCTCCTTCGAGCAGGTCTGGACGGGCACCGCCGAGGACACCGGCGCCGAGCTGCTGCTCGGCGAGACGGTCGTGGGACTCGACACCGCGCGGCGCACGGTCCGCACGGCGTCCGGCCAGGAGATCGGCTACGGCAAGGCCCTCGTCGCGACCAGCGGCACGCCCGCCTCGCTCGACGTCGACGACCCCCACGGGTCGGGCCGCGTCATCCCGTTCCGCAGCGTGCGCGACTACGAGTCGCTGCGCGGCCTGACGGCGCAGGGGAGCCCGCACGTCGCCGTGGTGGGCGGGAGCTACATCGCCACCGAGCTCGCGGCCGGGCTCACCGAGACCGACGCGCGCGTCACGCTCGTCTTCACGCAGGACACCCTCCTCGGGCCGATGCTCCCGGCAGACCTCGCCCAGCGTGTGGAGAGCCTGTTCCGCGAGCACGGCGTCGAGCTCGTCCGCGGCACCGAGGCCACGGGCGGCGAGGTGCGCGGCCCCGACGGGCCGGTGCGCCTGACGCTGTCGTCCGACGACGAGCTCGAGGTCGACGTCGTCGTCGCCGGCCTGGGCATCTCGCTCGAGACCGGGTTCGCCGTCGAGGCAGGCCTGGAGGCGGTCGACGACGGCGGGATCGTCGTCGACGCGCACCTGCGGTCGAGCGACCCCGCGGTGTGGGCGGCGGGCGACGTCGCGCACTACCCGGACCCGGTGCTCGGCACGCGGCGGGTCGAGCACGTGGACCACGCGACGTCGTCGGGCCGGTCCGCCGGCCGGGACATGGCCGGCGCCGACGAGCCCTACACGCACACGCCCTTCTACTACTCGGTGCTGTTCGGCGTCCGGTACGAGGCGGTCGGCATGCTCGACTCGTCGCTGGAGATCGTCGAGGACCGGCAGGGCGGCGCCGGGGATCCGCTGGAGCAGGTGGTCGCGTACTACGTGGAGCGAGAGGCCGACGGCGCGGACACGGCGCGGGTGCACGGCGTGCTGCTCTGGGGCGTCGAGGAGGGCACCGGCGCCACCGACGCGGCGCGCGAGGTGCTGGCGGCCGGACCGGTCGACGTCGGCAAGCTGCCGGGGCGGATCCGGCTGGGCTGAGCGGCGGCGGGGGCCTTCGTCAGCGACCCAGCCGGTCGAGGACACGCGTGGCGACGACCAGCGGCGGCTCGTCGTTCACGTCGTCGCTGCCGAGAGCTGCGCGCCAGTCCTCCTCCAGCGCGACCACGCGCTGCCGTAGCACCTCGACCTCGGGCTCGACGTCCCGGTCGACGGCGTCGGCGAGCCACGCGGACCACGTCCGCCACCGCGGGAGGTAGAGACCCTTGACCAGGCCTGCCCAGTGGCGGCCGGAGTAGTCGTGCAGCCCGCTGGTCTGGTGACCCCACACCGAGACGAGGCTGCGGGCGTCCCGCTCCATGACGTCGGCCTCGGCGACGGTCTCACCCCACCGGCGTGCCTGAGCGATCCACGTCGAGACACGTGACTCCGGCCGGGTCGCGCACAGCGTGTCGAGGTCCGCGAGGTCCTGCTCCAGTCGGAGCGCATGCCTGCGCAGACCCGCGGCGTCATGCGCCGCGTAGCACTCGAGGATCCCTCGGATGTGGGCCCGGGAGCCCTGCGCCAGGACGTGACCCACCAGCTCCACGACGTCTCGCGCGAGGGCGTCGCTTCTCGCGCGGTTCCCGATCGCGAGCAGCAGTCGTGCGCTCTCCGAGACCGTCGGCAGGTCACCGAGCACAGCGGGGTCGTTCTCGGCGTCGATGTTCGCGGACATCTGCGACCCGCCCGGCGGGAGTGCCTCGCCGGCGACGCGCTGCGCGGCGAACGGGGCCGCAGCGCTCCAGGGCCGCGCGTACACCGGTGACGGGATGGAGCGCGTCCGGCCGGGGCCGTACAGGGTCTGCGCCAGGAGGCGCCATGCGTGTCGGGCAACGTCGGCTGCCGGGCCGGTGACCCCGTACCGCTGGACGGCGAACCGGTCGAGCCAGGTCTCGACGTCGACCTCGCCCCACGCCGAGTCGGTGGCCAGCTCGTAGTAGACGGTGTTGTTCTCGATCGCCTCGGGCGCGAGCCCGACGCCTTCGAGCCTGTCCGGCCGCGTCCGCCGCAGCTCCTCGACGTCACGCACGAGCCCGTGGAGGTCGCCGAACAGCGCGAAGCGCCCCCCGAAGTTGTGAATCGCCGTCCACAGCCACCGCCGCCCGTGCATCCCAGCGCGCCACATCGGCGCGTGCTCGCCCCACAGGTCGATCAGCAGAAGGTTCTCGTGCGGCACGCCACCCAGGTAGGCCTGCACCCGCTCGGATGTCCAGAAGGCCTGGTGATAGTGGAAGGGCCAGCCCTGGAGCAGCCAGGTGGCGTCGGGGTGCACACCGGCGATCGTGTCCCACGTCGCGGCGCCAGCGGCGGCGAGCGTCTCCACCTCGCCGGTCGGTGGCAGCGACTCGAGGTAGGGGTCGACGGCGAGCACCGGACGGTCCCCGAGGTCACCGAGCAGTTCCTCCTGCGTCTCGAGGAACGTCGTGACAAACCGCCGGAACGCGGCGCCGGTGGGGTCCAGGACGGGTGTCCGCCAGCCCTGCCACTCGATGGCGTCGGCGCGGTCCCCGGCGAGCGAGTCGGGCACATGGCCGCCGGCTACCGGCAGGACGGGCGTCATCCCCAGCTCCCGGGTGCGCGCCAGGATGCGTCGTGCGAGATCGAGCCGTCTCGCGGGCCAGCTCGCGGGCAGGGGGCCGCCGAACGAGTGCATGCCGCCGGCCGCCGTCCACGGCAGGTGGGCAGCGCTGCCGATCCACGTCCAGGCTTCCTCGTCGGTGATGCCGCTGCGTCGCAGCGTCTCGGCCAGGACGACCTCGTGGGCGGTCAGGACGTACGGGTGGTTGATGCCGTGCAGCGCCATCCAGTCGATCTCGCGCTCCCACCGGGGCCAGTCCCAGAACGCCGCGCTGTACGCGTGGGTGACGAGGTTCAGGTAGTAGCGGGTGCCGAACGGTGTCGCGACGTGCGCCGATCTCGATGGCCCGTCGTCCGGGCCGAGCGGGGGATCGAGGCTCGGATGCTCCCAGGTGATGCGGCGGCCACGGGCCTGCAGGTGATGGTGGTAGCCGACGCTGGCGGCGACCGCGTCGGTAGCGCTGATCCTCAGGCGACCTCCCGACGTCGTCCACGTGGCGTCCGCGACCCCTCCGTTCCCGGGGTGCTGCTCGACGAAGCTGACTCGTGAGGCATCGCCTCCCGCGCGGCGGACCACGCCGCGCACGGCGTCCGCCCAGGGCGCCTCCTCGGAGGCTCCGCGCGGCGTCGTGGTGCTCGTCACGGCGCACCGTCCGTCCCGTGGATCGCCAGCCAGGCGGGGAAGTCGACGCGCTGGCCCCGCAGGCGGGACTCCTCGGCGGCGAACGCCATGAGGTGAGCGTCGAGCGCCGTGCTGAACGAGAGCTGGCCCTGCCCGACGGTGTCCTCGGTCAGCGCCGTGACGAAGGCGGCCATGAGCCCGGCGTCGCCGCCGGCATGACCGGCGTGGTCGCCCAGGTCGGTCGCGCTGCTGGCCACGGTCAGGGTGTGTCGCGTGTGGCCCATCGGGCCCTTCGCCTCGGCGTGCTGCGTGAGGGTGGGCAGGCCGGTCGGCAGGGTCGCGCCGGGGGAGAAGAGGTCCACGGTGATCTCGCCGGACTCCATGTGACCGTTGAGCTGGCCGAGCGGCCCGCTGATCGACACGTTCCGCGTGTTCTCGGCGGTGAACGCGGAAGCGGTGAGAGTAGCCGTGACGCCTCCAGGAAAGAGCATCGTCGTCTGCTGGTGGTCGGCCACGTCGTTGTCGCAGCGATAGACGCAGCGCCCGTAGTCCCCGGTGCGCAGCGCCTCCAGGCGACCGGTAGCAGAGGTGTCGGGGCCGAGGAGGTGCACCGGGTGGCCGTGCTGTTCGGCGAGCGCCTCGACGTAGTAGCGCGGCGCATAGAACGGGCAGCTGTCGGCGACCGGGCAGCCGTCGAGACAGTGTTCCGGAGCGCCGACCGGGGCGTTGCCCCGGTGGAACCAGCCGAGCTCGCCGATGCTGTAGATCGTCTCGGGGGCCGAGCCGACGAGCCACCGGATGAGGTCGAGGTCGTGCGAGGTCTTGGCGAGCACCATCGGGCTGGAAGCGGTGGCGTTGCGCCAGTTGCCACGCACGTAGGAGTGAGCGAAGTGCCAGAAGCCGATGTTCTCGCGGACCTCGACCGTCATGAGAGGTCCGAGGGTCAGGGCGGACGTGATCTGGTGGATCGTCCTCCAGAAGGGCGTGAACCGTAGGACGTGCCCGATCGCCAGGCGCGCCCGGGAGGTGCGGACGTGGCGGGCGAGCCGCTCGAGCTCGGAAAGGCTGGGCGCGGCGGGCTTCTCCAGGAGGAAGGGCAGCCCGGCGTCCGCGACGGCGAGAGCGATGTCGACGTGCTCGTTGTCCGGGGTGGCGATCACCACGCCGTCCAGACCGAGGCCGGTCGCGTCGGCGAGGAGCGGCCGCCAGTCGGCGTACTCCCGGGCGCCGGAGGTCGTGGCGAGGGCGCGGCGCCGTGACGGATCGGGGTCCGCCACGGCGACGAGCGTGGTGCGGTCGGGGTGGTCGACAGCCCATCGTCCGTAGGCGTCGCGGCCACGGCCGCCCGCTCCGATGACGGCGAGGCGCATGGGGCGCGACGACGCGATCACTTGTCCGCTCCCGTCGTGAGGCCCTCGACGAGGTAACGCTGGGCGACGAAGAACAACAGGATCACCGGGAGGGTCACCAGGATGGATCCCGACAACAGCACCGTCACCGGCACGTTGAAGTCCGCGAGCTGGGAGATGCCGAGCGGTGCCGTCCACAGGCTGCGGTCCTCCACGAGGAACAGCAGGGCGTAGAAGTACTCGTTCCACGCGATCATGAAGACGTAGACGGCGGTGGCGACGACGCCGGGCAGCGCGATCGGCAGGACGACGGAGCGCAGCATGCGCGGCAGGGAGGCCCCGTCGATGATGGCCGCCTCTTCGACGCTCTCCGGGAGCGCCTCGAAGTAGTTGCGCATCATGTAGATCGACACCGGCACCGTGGCGGCGACGTACACCAGGAACAGTCCGAGCAGCGACCCGGTGAGCCCGGCCCGCGCGAGCAGGACGAACAGCGGCACCGAGAGCACGATCCCGGGGAAGAGGTAGACGGCCAGGATGAGCCCGCTGACTGCGCCCCGGCCCCAGAATCGAAGGCGCGCTGCGGCGTAGGCGCCCAGGATGCTGACCACGACCGACAGGGCGACCGTGCTGATCGCGACGACCAGCGAGTTGAGGACGAAGCGGCCCAGTCCGAACCCGCCCTGGTCCGGATCGAGCAACGCCGTCGTGTAGCCCGTCAGGTCGATCTGGTCGAAGGACGGGATCAGGTCCAGGGGAGCTTGGACCACCGCGGAGTAGGGCCGCAGCGAGAGCAGGAACCCGTAGGCCACCGGCGCGAGTGCGAGGAACAGGGCGAGGGCGATGAGGGCGAACCGGCCGGCCTCCGTGGCACGGCGGGGGCGGGTCGCTGAGCGTGTCACTCGACGTCCACCTTTCGTCGGGAGAGCAGGACGTAGGCGCTCAGCAGCACGACCAGGACGACGGACATGAGTAGCCCGTACGAGGCGGCGCTGCCGATGTCGGCTCGTGTCACGAGCTCGGTGTAGACCTTCAGCGCCATCACCTGGGTACCCCCCGCTCCCTCGGTGAGCAGGTAGATCTCGCTGAAGCTCTGGAACGTCCAGATGAACCGCAGCAGGCAGAGGAGCAGGATCACGCCGCGGAGCTGGGGCATGACGATACGTCCGAGGATCTGGCGACCGTTCGCGCCGTCGAGTGCCGCGGCCTCCTCGATGTCGGGCGGCACGGACTGCAACCGCGCAGTGATGAACAGGAAGGACAGCGGCGCCGAGGTCCAGATCTCGAACAGGACGACGACGAGCAGGGTGAGCGGGACGGAGACGCCCCAGACCTCGGTGCTGGTCGTGTTCAGAAAGCCGACGGACGACTCCCATCCGAGGTGCTCCCGGCCGAAGACGTTCACGATCCCGTACTGCGGGTTGAGCATCGTGCGCCAGATCGTCGCCGCGGCGACGATGGGCAGCACATAAGGCACGAGCAGCAGCGCACGCACGACGCCGCGGCCCCGGAAGGGGCGACGCATCGCCAGCGCGACGGCGAGCCCGGCGCCGACGGAGCCGAACATCGTCAGCGTGGCGTAGAGCAGCGTGGTGCTCAACGCCTGCCAGAAAGCCGGATTACTGAGCGCCCGTCGAAAGTTGTCGAACGACCAGTCGATCGGCTCGGTGAACAGGTACGGGATGTCGACGAGCCGGACCTCGCTGAACGCGAAGACGAAGACGAGGGCGAACGGCAGGATCGAGGCGAACAGCACGACGGCGAGCGTCGGCGCGGACATCAGCAGGCCGTTGCGGTTCTCGCGCCGGGGGCGCGCACGACCCGCGAGCCCCCGGCGCGAGGTGTCCGTGGTCATGGTGCTCACAGACCGGCCTGGACCTCGCTCACCGCCTGCTCCATGGCAGCCGTGACCTCCTCGGGGTCGGCACCGGAGTACAGCGGCTCGATCTGGTTCGCGAGGACGCCCTGGCTGGACACGAGGCCCGCTAGCGCAGCGTCGTCGGTCCCCATTCCCCAGAGGTAGACGGCGTTGATGCCTGCGGACATGTCGTCCACGAACTCCTCGCCGTAGAGCTCGACGCTGGTCCGTTCCTGGCCCGGTCCGATGCCGAGCTCTCCCCAGGCGTCGATGAACTCGGTCGGGTTCTCCGGCGTCCCGTTGCGCAGCGGGATCCGGCCTTCCGTCGCGACCCCGAGGGTGTCGACGTACCCCTCGCCGAGCACGTACTCGATGTACTGCTGGGCGGCCTCGGTGTTCGCGCCGGTGGGGACGCCGTAGCTGAGGATCGCGCCGTACTGCGCGGGGTTCGTCTCGTCGAGGACGGTGACGAACTCGGTGTTCTCGGCGAGGAAGGCCGGGTCGTCGGAGCACTCGGCGCACGTCGCGGGGGTCGCCTCGTCGAGTCCCGCGAGCTCGTCGAGGATGTGGGTGGAGAACAGCAGCATGGCCGCATCGCCGTTCATGTAGGCGGCCCGGGCGCTCAGCACGTCGAAGTCGCCCGCGGTCGAGGAGTTCCGCAGCTCGAGGAAGTTCTCGGCCGCTCGGGCACACTCCGGGGAGTCGATCGTGACGTCGCCCTCGGTGACGAGCTCGCAGCCCGAGCTCTGGAAGATCGACTGGATCCCCTCGGTCGCGGAGGCGGTCCCGGCCTGGGTGCCGAGGGCCATCCCGGTGATGCCGAGCTCTTCCTTGACGGTCGTCGCTGCGGCGGCGAGCTCGTCGACGCTCGTGGGGACGTCGACACCGGCCTCCTCGAGCAGGTCTGCGCGGTATGCCACGACGTGGATCCATCCGTCGCTGGGGACAGCGGCCGTGGATCCGTCGACCGTCACGGCCTCGAGAGCGTGCTGGTTGAACGTGTCGGCTCCGAGCGAGTCGACCGCGGCGCTGGAGGCCTCGACGTCGAGCAGGCCCTGGGAGTTCCAGGCGCTGGTCTGCGTCGACGCGTGCAGGATGACGTCGGGCACGTCGCCCGAGGCGGCTCCCGTGGCGAGCGCCTGGTCCTGGTCGGCGCCGGCCATCGGCACGACCTCGACCTCGATGCCGCTCTCCGCCGTGAAGGCCTCGGCGATCTTCTCCTGAGCCGCGAGCCGTTCCGGTGTCGTCTGCGGTGTCCAGAAGGTCACGGTCTGGTCGTCACCGCTCGCCCCCTCGCCGCCGTCACCGTCGCCGCTGCCGGAGCAACCGGCTGCCACGCCGACCGCTGCGACCGCCGCCACCGTGGCCGCCCACCGCGGCCAGAACCTTGATGTCATCCGTCTCACTCCTCGAGGTGCGTCGTCACCACCGGCCCTGTCTCCGGCGGACGGGCTCGCGTATCGTCACGATGGTCGACGGCGCGAGATTGACGCACGATCTCGCCCGCGGGCTGCAAGGAACGATCGCTGATGAACCGAAGATGAACGAATCGGAACGTGCTCGCCGCGCGAGCGGGAAGGCTGTCGTGGACGACGCCCTGGAACGCCGGATCGTCGGCGCACTGCTGGCCCACCCTCGCGCCTCGATCTCGCAGATCGCCCAGGCAGTCTTCACCTCGGAGGCGACGGCGTCACGGCGGGTGGCTGCCCTGACCGCGGCGGGTACCGTGCGCGTCACCGCGAGCCTCGACGCCGAGGCCACCCGGCGGTCCCGGTCCGTCTTCGTCCGGCTCCGGTGCCGCCCCGGACAGGGCAGCCGGACCGCCGAACGGCTGGCCGAGTGGCCCGAGTGCGGGTCGGTCAAGGTGCTCACCGGCAGCGTCGACTGCATCGCCGAGGTCCGCTACACGTCCCCGGCCCATCTGCTGGCGATCACCCGTGACCGCCTCCCAGCGCTGGACGACGTCCTGGCCGTCTGGAGCAACCAGGTCATCCGGCGGTTCTCGACCCCGCACCGCTGGATGCCGCAGCTGCTGCCTGCCGACGCCGTGGAGCGACTTCGCGCCTGCAGGATCGACTGGTGGAACGACCGCGTGCCCGCCACCGCGGCGGTGCTCGACCACCTCGACCACCAGATCGCGGCGCTGCTGACCGAGGACGGGCGTGCGACGTGGCAGCGGCTCGGGCAGCAGTGCGGCGTCTCGCCGATCACCGTGCGTCGCCGGACGGAGGCGATGATGCAGTCCGGGGCGCTCCGCATGCGCACCGTGGTCGAGCCCGAAGCGGTCGACCTCCCCGTCGATGCCTTCATCTCCCTGAACGTCAACCCGACGCACCTCAGCCGCGCCGGTGAGCTCCTGGCAGCTCACCCGTCGGTGCTGATGATCGCTGCCACCACCGGCGACCGGAACCTGTGCGGCGAGGTGGCGCTCGAGTCGGACGCAGGGCTCTACACGTTCATCTCGGAGACGGTCGGGAACCTGCCGGGCCTGCAGCTCGCCGACGTGGCGGTGGCGCTGCGCAGCCTGAAGCGGGCAGGACGTACGGTCACGGAGCCGCCCGACGCGACCCGGACCGAGTCGCGGGGTCGTCCGTCCGTTCCCCGGCCCGACGGATCGATCGCGCTCTCCGTCTGATCGCACTCCTGGTTGTCGCTTTCTTGCAGACCCCGGTGCACGTCCGGCACGCCCGGCGACGATGCCGAGTGCCGGCCCGGTCACCGGGCCGCGTCCCTGCACCTGACGATGAGGAGCAACGCTGATGAACCTCGGAACCCGGCCACGTGCCGTGGCCGTCGCGACGACGCTCGCGGGAGCCGTCGCGGCGACCCTGGGCCTCGTGGCGCCGACCGCCGCGGCACCGTCTCCCGCCGCCGAGCGAGCACCCGCGGACCATGTGGTCCTGCTGGCCTTCGACGGCTTCGACGCCGACTACCTCGAGATCGTCGACGAGCTGCCCACCCCGCACCTGGACCGACTCGTGCGCCGCGGCAGCCTGACGACCAGCACCGGCGTCATGACCACCATCACCAACCCGTCGTGGTCGTCTGTGGCCACCGGCGCCTGGCCGGAGCGGCACCTCAACACGGCCTACTGGTTCGACCCGGAGACGAACACCGCGCGGGGCCAGCAGCGCGACCTCGCCGTGCCGACCATCGCGCAGACGATCCGTGACCAGGGCGGCACCGTCTTCTCTTCGCAGTGGTACATCCTGCAGAACTACGGCACCGCGTACGGCGACCCGGACGGTCTCTACACGCAGCCCGGCGGCGACTGCTCGCGCCGGGTCGACGACGCCGTCGACGTCCTTCGGGGCGAGCCGGTGAACAGTGGCGGCCAGATGGTGACGGCGAGCGGGACACCGGAGCTCCTCGCCGTGTACTGCGACACCCTGGATGCACTCGGCCACGCCGGCGGTGCGGAGAACCCGGCGATCCCCGAGGCCCTGATGATGCTCGACGAGCAGGTCGGGCGCGTCGTGGACGCCACCAAGGAGGCCGGGATCTACGGTCGCACGACGTTCATCATGACGGGCGACCACGGCATGACCACGTTCGACCAAGGGTTCGGGGACGAGGCTCTCGCCGCGATCGCCGACACGGGCTACGACGCCCAGATCCTGTCGCCGGGCAGCTCGCCGGCTGCCGGCACGGACGTCGCGATCGTCGTCGGTGGCGTCGCGAGCCTGCACCTGGTGGGTGATGCCACCGGTGACGCCGGTGCGGTCGAGGCGATCCGTTCCGCGCTGGAGGAGCTCCCGCAGGTCCGCGCCGTCTACGACGAGGCCGACCAGGCAGAGCTGCGGATGAGCCCGAACTACGGTGAGCTCGTCGTCGAGCCGCAGCCCGGCTGGTCGTTCGGGGCGACGCCGTCCCAGCCGGTCGGGCGCCACGGTGCGTCGACGGAGCTCGACGTCGCCTTTGCGCTCGCGGGCGCCGGCGTGCTGCCGAACCGGCCGCCCTCGGACGCCCGGCACGTCGACGTCGCCCCGACGATCGCCGCGCTGCTCGGCATCGACCCGCCGTCGGGTACGCAGGGACGGGTGCTGACCGAGTCCGTGCGCGTGCCGGAATAGGCGAGGCGAAGAGGCGAGGAACGCTGCGCCGTCGTCCCGGCCTCAGTCGGGCCGACGGCGCAGCGTCCGGGCCTCGGCGACAGCGTCGGCGCGCTTGGCGGCCTTCTTGTCGCTGGCGCTGGTGTCGCGGGGCGGGAGCTGGATGGTCTCCTCGGCGGCGATGCCGCCCTGCAGCTCGCGGCTGCGCTCCATCTCCGCGTCGAGCTCCGCGCCGAAGAGGAGGGCCAGGTTGGTGATCCACAGCCACAGCAGGAACACGATGACGCTACCGAGGGTGCCGTACGTCGACCCGTAGCTGCCGAAGTTGGCGACGTAGAACCCGAACGCCGCCGAGGCCAGCGCCCAGATGACGATCGCGACGGCCGCACCGACGCTGACCCACCGGAACTTCGGCTGCTTGACGTTCGGCGTCGAGTGGTAGAGCAGCGCGATCACGATGATGACGAGCAGCAGCGCGACGGGCCACTTGGCGATGTTCCAGATCGTCAGTGCGACGTCGCTGAGCCCGACGGCGCTGCCGACGGCGGAGGCGACCGGCCCGGACAGCACCAGGCTGGCGACGACCAGGATCACCAGGACGAGGACCACGGCGGTGATCACCAGCATGACGGGGCGCAGCTTCCAGAACGGCCGGCCCTCCTCGACCTCGTACACGCGGTTCATCGCGCGGCTGAAGGCGGTGACGTACCCGGAGGCGGACCACAGGGCCAGCGCGACACCGAGGATCAGGGCGAGGCCCGCACCGGTGGAGTTCGCGGCGTTCTCGACGAGCGGCTGGACGATCGACAGCGTCTCCTCGGGCAAGAAGTCGGAGACGGTGTTCATGACCGAGCTCACTGCCGCCTCGGCGTCGGCGACCAGCCCGAGCACGGAGATGAGGGCCAGGAGAGCCGGCGCGGACGCCAGCACCGCGTAGTAGGTGAGGGCGGCGGCCAGGTCGGTGCACTGGTCGTCGCTGAACTCGCGGAACGCGCCCTTGAGGGCGAGCTTCCAGTGCGGGCCCTTCATGTCGGGCGGGGAGTCGGGCTTGCTGGAGTCGCGGTGCGTCCGTTCCGTGCGCGACTCGTCGGTGTCAGCCATCGGCCCTCCAGGTGTCGTCGGTCCTGCCACCAGGCTCTGCGGCGACGCGGATGCCCGCAACGCGAGGCCGCGGCCGGGTCGGGCCCACGGCGCGCGACGAGACGGCGTCGGTGCCTACGGTGGAGACGAACCTCGACATGACGGAGGCCTCGATGACGCACGACGCCGACGACCGGGCGCACCGCCCGGACCCCGAGCCGGGACGGGACAGCGAGACGGATGTCCAGCCGGGCGACACCCCGCCGGCCGCAGGCCAGGTGAGCGCTCCGCAGGGCCACGACGAGCACGGCCCGCGCCGCGCCACGCCGTGGGTGTGGCTCGTGGCGATCGGGGTGGTGGTCGTGCTCGCGGCGGCCTACTTCGTGGGGTACGGCGTCGGTCTCTTCGACTGATCCGTGACGCTGAAAAGGTAGTCACTACTGTTGACTACCTTTTCGGCGTCATCGATGATGACTACTCAAGCGTAGTCATCGGAGGCGGATGCTCATGTCGTACACAGGCCGGGTCACCAGCCCCGAGTCCTTGGGTCGGATCCTCCAGCAGGCGAGGCTGCTCAACGGCTGGAGTCAGCGGGAGCTCGCGGCGCGCATCGGCACCACGCAGCGCTACATCTGGGAGATCGAGAGCGGGAAGCCCTCGATCTACACCGAACGGCTCTTCGCAGTCCTGCGGGAGACGGGGACCGAGCTCTCGGCGACGATCACCGAGCAGAGCACCGATGGTTGAGCTGGTGGTCGAGCTCTACGGGGTCGCGATCGGGAGGCTGACGGGCGACGGGAGGACCTTCGACTTCGACGCCGACGCCGGCGCGATCGAGGAGTTCGGCCTCGACAGCCTGGTGATGTCGGTGGCGGTCCCGCTCGCGGTGGTGCCCGCGCGGGCACGCCGAGGGCGCCGGCAGAACTTCTTCCGTGAGCTGCTGCCCGAGGGTCGGATGCTGACACGTCTCGCGCAGCAGGCTGGGACCTCGGAGCACGACGTGGTCGCGCTGCTGCGGGCGTACGGACGCGACGTCGCTGGTGCTCTGCAGATCTGGGATCCCGAGATGCCCGGAGAGCCCAGGACGCCGGCGGTGGAACCGCTGACTCCTCGCGGGGTCGCCGACCTTCTGAGCGAGGTGGCCTCGTTCCCCCTGGCGAACAAACCGCAAGGCGGCAAGACGTCGTTGGCGGGAGTCCAGGACAAGGTGGTCCTGGTCCGGACCTCCACAGGATGGGCGCGCGCGCTGGACGGATACCCGTCGACCCACATCCTCAAGCCCGCTTCGCGGGACCACCCCACGATCATCTACGACGAGGAGTACGGCGCGAGGATCGCTCGTGCCCTCGGCCTGGCAGACTTCGACACCCGCATCACGGAGTTCGACGGCGTGCCCGCCCTCGTCGTCGAACGTTATGACCGCGAAGGCGGCGCGGGCGACAGCCCGCCGCAGCGGATCCACCAGGAGGACTTCAACCAGGTGCTCGGCACACAGGGGGACCAGAAGTATCAGCGGTTCGGCGGCAAGGCCTCGTTCCTTCGGGTAGCCCGGGAGCTCACCACCCTGGGAGATCGACGGTCCGTCCGTCGTCTGGCACGCATGACGGTGCTCTCGGCGGCGATCGGCAACCTCGACCTGCATGCCAAGAACCTGGCGCTTCTCCATCCCCGTGACGGGTCCGTCCAGCTCGCACCGGCCTACGACGTCGTGCCACAAGCGCACCTGCCGAACGACGGCGAGCTCGCTCTCGCCGTGGATCGCGTCTACCGGCACGCAGCGATCACGCGGGCCCACCTGGTGGCAGAGATCCACTCATGGGGTGTGCGCGACGCCGACCACGTCGTCGACGAGAGCCTGGCGGCGGTGCTCGAGACGGTCTCCGTCGAGACCCCGGACCCGCGGGCGCACCCAGGCCTGGTCGACGACATCGTGCGGTTCGCGACCAATCTTCGCGCCGGACGCGAGGCCGGCCACCACTGATCGTGGTGGTGGCTGCGGCTTCCCTCTTCAAGGTATAGCGCAGAGGGGGTCTTGCGGCAAGGCCCCCTGGGAGGCGCAAAATCTCAGGTCTCCGCCCCGGCATCCCGGGGCTTCGCGACCGGAGCTGATGCCCGTGACCTCCCGTTCCCCGAGCGTCTTCGACCTGCCCGCCTCCCGCGCCGCCAAGGCCGACGCCACCCTGATCGCCGCCGACGAGCGGCACTTCGCGGCGATCGCCGCCAGCCTCGCGGCGTCGACGGCGGACCTCACCGAGCGGCTCGACGCCGCGCGCCGCACGCCCGGCGGTCCCGGCCAGGCGGCGATGGACCGCGACCAGGAGGTCCACCGCCTCACCGCCCGCCTGCGCACGCTCCAGCGGTTCGGCCTCGACCTGTGCCTGGGCCGCATGGTCCCGGCCGACGGCGGTGAGCCCGTCTACGTGGGGCGTCTCGGCCTGACGGACGGCGACGGGGCGCGCCTGCTCGTCGACTGGCGCTCGCCGGCGGCCGAGCCGTTCTTCGGCGCCACCCACGCCGACCCGATGGGGCTGGCGAGCCGCCGCCGCTACCACTGGGCGGACGGTCGGGTCAGCGACTACTGGGACGAGGTCTTCGCCACCGACGGAGCCGTCGGCGACGGAGCGCACGGGCTCGCCCACCACCCGGCGCTCGACGACCAGTCCGCGTTCATCGCGGGCCTCGGCGCCGAGCGCTCGGACCGGATGCGCGACGTCCTGGGCACCATCCAGGCGGACCAGGACGCGATCATCCGCGCGGGCGCGCAGGGCACCCTGGTGGTCGACGGCGGCCCGGGCACCGGCAAGACGGTGGTCGCCCTGCACCGCACCGCCTACCTGCTGTACTCGGACCCGCGGCTCGGTCACCGGCGGGGCGGGGTGCTGTTCGTCGGCCCGCACCGGCCCTACCTGGCGTACGTCTCCGACGTCCTGCCCAGCCTGGGGGAGGAGGGCGTGCAGACGTGCGTCCTGGCCGACCTGGTGCCCGAGGGTGCGGCGGCCGTCCCCGAGCCCGACCCGCTGGTGGCACGGCTGAAGTCGGACGCGCGCATGGTGGGCGCGCTCGAACCGGCCGTGCAGCTCTACGAGAACCCTCCGACGGAGGGGCTGCTGGTGGAGACGCCCTCGGCCGACGTCTGGATCAGCGCCGACGACTGGGCGGAGGCGTTCGACGCGGCCGAGCCCGGCACGCCGCACAACGAGGCGCGCGACCAGGTCTGGGAGGCGTTGCTGCGCATCGGCATCGACAAGCTGGGCGACGAGCTGGTCGACGAGCCGGATCTCGACGAGCCGGATCTCGACGAGCCGGACCTCGACGGGGCGGACGACGACGCGGACGGCGAGTTCGACGCCTACGGGCGGACCGCCGTCGACCCCGACGACGCGTCCCGGCGGGCGCTCGCCGCGAACCGGGACCTGGCGCGGGCGTTCGGCCGGGCGTGGCCGCTGCTGGAGCCGACCGACGTCGTCGGCGACCTGTGGGAGGTGCCCGCCTACCTGCGGCGGTGCGCGCCGTGGCTGGCGCCGGACGAGGTCTCGGCGCTGCAGCGCGCGGACGCCCGCGCGTGGACGGTGGCCGACCTGCCCCTGCTGGACGCGGCCCGCCGTCGGATCGGTGACCCGCAGGCGGCGCGCCGTAGCCGGCGGCAGGAGGCGGCCGTCGCCGCGGAGCGGGCGCGGCTGGCCGACGTGGTCGACGACCTGATCGCCACCGACGACTCGGAGATGGCCGTGATGTCGATGCTGCGCGGCCAGGACCTGCGCACGGCGCTGGTGGACGACTCGGCGGTCCCGGCGGCCGAGCCGGACGCCCTGGCCGGACCGTTCGCGCACGTCGTCGTCGACGAGGCGCAGGAGCTCACCGACGCGGAGTGGCAGATGCTGCTGGCGCGCTGCCCCTCGCGCAGCCTGACGGTGGTGGGGGACCGGGCGCAGGCCCGGCACGGCTTCACGGAGTCGTGGAGGCAGCGGCTGGAGCGCGTCGGCCTCGACCGCGTGGGCCTCGCCTCGCTGACCATCAACTACCGCACGCCGAGCGAGGTCATGGCCGCGGCCGAGCCGGTGATCCGTGCCGCGATCCCGGACGCCAACGTCCCGACCTCCGTGCGCAGCGCCGGCCCGGTGATCCACGGCACGACGGCGGAGCTGGAGCGCGTGCTCGACGGCTGGCTCGCCGAGCACGCCGGCACCGCGTGCGTGATCGGCGCGGCGGACCTCGCGCCGCGGGAGCGGGTGCGGGTGCTGACGCCGGAGCTGGCGAAGGGGCTCGAGTTCGACCTGGTGGTGCTGGTGGACCCGCACCGGTTCGGCGACGGGATCGAGGGGGCGGTGGACCGCTACGTCGCGATGACCCGCGCGACGCAGCGGCTCGTGGTGCTCACGGGCGGCTGAGGTCCGGGTACCCCGCCAGCGCCTCGGTCAGCACCCGCCCCTGCGCACCGGCCGGCGGGTCGATGCCGAGCAGCGCGGCCACGGTGGGCGCCACGTCGACGTGCCGGGGGTCCGACGGCGGCCGGCCGGGGGCGATCCCGGCACCGGCCAGCGCGAACGCCACCTCCAGCTCGGTGCTGGCACCGTGCCGGCCGGCCGGTCGGCGGGGCGTGGAGCCGAACGACCAACCGGGCTGCGGCTCGACGACGAGCTCGCCGTAGCGAGGGCTCATCCGCATCCGGGCCTGGTCGTCCTTGCCGTGGACGGCCCGCACCTGGGGGAGCGCCTCGAGCGCCGCGCGGATCGCCGCCACGGCTCGGGGGTCGTCGGCCGCGCGGCCGATCAGGTGCAGGCTCGCCACCCCGCCGACGACGGCGACGACGTCGGTCCGCCGCCGGGGCGCGTCGCCGGGGCGCACGATCTCCATCCGGTACCCGGCGCGCGCGACCGCGGTGCGGGCCGCCCGGCCGAAGCCCCGGTCGAACGTCGTCATGCCGTGGTCGCCCAGCAGCACGAAGGCGGTGCGGGCGGCGATGCCGGCCTCCTCGGTGGCCGCGACGAGTCGCCCCACCTGTGCGTCGATGTCCTGCAGCGCGGCCGGGATGCCCGGGTGCCGGTCGCCGCCCGCGTGGCCGAGGGCGTCGAGGACGTCGCAGTAGACCGCGACGAGCTGCGGCGGCCTGCTCAGGGTGACCGGCCTGCCCCCGCTGAGCACGGGCTCGCCGCGCAGGACCGCGACCGCGTCGTCGACCCGTCGCGCGCTGTCGCCGCCCGGCCGGGTGTACAGACCGTCGGGGTCGCCGAACGCGGTGCCGTGGTCCTGCAGCACGGGCCACTGCACGCACAGCACGGTGCCGCCCTGCTCGCGCACGGCCTCCGCCAGGGTGGGCACCGCGACGTCACGCTGCTGCCCACGGGCGACGCGCCCCTCCGGGTCGTACCAGAACGCCGAGTTCAGGTGGCGCTCCGGCCAGGCACCGGTGGCGATCGAGGTCCACGACGGGTTGGTGATGCTCGGCATCACCCCCGTTCCGGTGGTCAGGCTCCCACGACGCACGAGGGCGTCCAGGTGCGGCGTCGGCAGGCCGTCGAGCAGCGGGAGGTAGCCGGCGTCGAACCCGTCCAGGGCGAGGAGGACGACGTGGTCGGCCGGCGGTGCGGGCGTGCCGGCAGCGGATTCCATGCCTCCATGGTCGCGCCGGTGGCGCCGATTCGGCACGACGACGGCGGGTCGGGCACTATGTGACCGGTCGTGAAGCAGCCGCGGCCTGAGGATGAGCTCAGAAGGTGACTGTGGACGACGAGATGATTCACGGTGGTGTCCGCATCGACCCCGAGCGTGCCCACTGGACGATGTGGGGCGAGATCGACGGGGCCGTGCAGAAGCGGGTGGAGACGCAGGTGGCCGATCACCTGCGCAGGACGGCCGGGGAACCGCTGACGGTGGACCTCGGCCAGGTGACGTTCATCGACTCGGGCGGGCTGCGCCTGCTGTACACCGCGGTGGAGTCGAAGCCCACGCCACCGGTGCTCGTCGACGCGTCGAGCAGAATTCTCGACCTGCTGCGCATCACGGGTGTCGATAGGCTGTTCGTCCTCGGTGACTGAGGAGGACGACTTCGTGCACCAGACGCTTCCGGTGGCGCGAGCCCCGCAGGGGTTCCGCGAGGTGAGGTCCTGGCCGCTCCTGGCGGTCGAGGAGCTCGCCATGATCCGCGACGACCTGAGCGCCACCCTGCCGGGGTCGCCGGAGTCCTCGCTCGAGGACGTCCCGGAGTCCGTCGTCCTGGTCGCCAGCGAGCTCGCGACGAACGCCCTCAGCTACGCCGGCCGCCCGGCCGTGGTGCGGTTGTCCGAGCGGGACGGCGAGTACCTGCTGGACGTGGTCGACCGGGCACCGGACCGCGTGCCGGGCGCGGTCGAGGGGCCCAGCGGCCGCGGCGGCTTCGGGCTGCTGCTCGCCGCGCGGCTGGCCGCCGAGGTCGGCTGGTACAGCACGGAGACGGCCAAGCACGTCTGGGCGCGGTTCGCCGCGCGTTCCCGGCAGCCGAGCCTGACCTCCTGAGCCGGCGCGGCTGCGTGCTGGACGGACCCGGCCTAGCGTCGAGGGATGAGCAAGAACGACGGAGCCCGTCGCGAGGCGTCGGGCAGCAAGAGCGCCAAGATCCTCTACCGGCCCTTCGGGCTCGCGAGCTCCATCGTGGGCGGCCTCGTGGCCGGGCAGGTGTTCCGCCAGGTCTACAAGCGGCTGGCGCCCGGCCACCCGGACGACCCGCCGAAGCCGCTCGAGTCCGAGTACGCGATGCGAGAGATCGTCCTCGCGTCGCTCCTGCAGGGCGCGATCTTCGCGCTGGTCAAGGCACTCATCGACCGGGGCGGGGCGCGCATGTTCCAGCGGTGGACGGGGGAGTGGCCGGGGGACTGAGGGGCAGGCCGACCGGCGGACCGACCTGCCCGGCGGGGCGCGCCCCGGCGGCGGGATAGGTTGCCGGGATGCGCCAACCCTCCACCTCGCCCGGTGGGCCGATCACCCGGGTGCCGGGGATGCGGTCGCTGCTGACCATGTCCGCGCTCGGGTTCGCCGGCTACGCGCTGCTCCTGCCCGTCGCCCCCCTGTGGGCGGTGCACGGCGGGGCGGGGTCGGGCGGTGCCGGGCTCGTCAACGCCGTGCTCATGCTGGCCACGGTGCTGACCCAGACCACGATGCCGGCGGCGCTGCGCCGCATCGGCTGGCGCCCCACGATGGTCGCGGGCATGCTGCTGCTCGGCCTGCCGTCGGCCCTGTTCGTGCTGACCGACTCCCTGCCGTGGCTGCTCGTCCTCTCGGCGGTGCGGGGGATGGGGTTCGCGGTCCTGACGGTCTGCGGGTCGAGCGCCGTGGCCGCGCTCGTGGACGGCCCCCGCCACGGGCGGGCGATCGGCGTGTACGGGCTGTCCATCGCGATCCCGCAGCTCCTGCTGGTGCCCGGTTCGGCCTGGATCGCCGAGTCGCTCGACTTCCCGGTCGTGTTCGCCCTCGGGGCGCTGCCGGTGCTCGGCGTCCCGGCGGCCGCCGTGCTCGGGGGTCGGCTGGAGCGGGTCACGGCGGACGACGGCGGTGACACCGCACCCGCCGCGCCGGGCGGTGCTCGCTGGCGGGTCCTGGCCGGCCTGGTCCTGCCGTCGCTCGTGCTCCTGGCGGTCACGACGCCGGGCGGCGCGCTGCTGACGTTCGCCCCGCAGTTCGCCGGCAGCGCCGCGCTGGCGGCGGTCGGTCTGCTGGGCTTCACGGCGGCGACGGCGCTGTCCCGGTGGGCGGTGGGCGGCCCCGCGGACCGGTACGGCCCGCGCGTCTTCCTGGCCCCGCTGCTGGGCCTGTGCGCGGCCGGGCTCGGCGTGTGCGCCTGGGCGATCGCCGACGGCGGCACGCGCGGCGCCGCCCTGGTGCTGGGCATGACCGTGGTGGGCCTGTCCTACGGCAGCCTGCAGAACCTGACGCTCGTCGAGGCGTTCGCGGCGGTGCCGCACCGATCCCACCCGACCGCCAGCACCGTGTGGAACATCGGGTTCGACACGGGCACCGGGCTCGGGTCGCTGGTGGTCGGGTTCATCGCGGCGGGCTCGAGCTTCGCCGCCGGGCTGGCGACCACCGCCGTGGTCTGCGCGGTCGCGGCGGGTGCCGTGCTCCTGGCAGGTCGGTCGCCTGCCCGGACGGGCTGAGACCGGAACCGGAGACGACGGGCCCGGGACGACGGGCCCAAGACGACCGTCGTCGTCGCGTCCGTGCGGTCACGGCACCCGGGCGCCGAGCCACGGCTCGAGGACGTCCTTGCGGCCCAGCCAGCGCAGCCCGCCGTCGTCGACCTCCGCGCCCGTGGCGAGCGCCTCGCCGAACGCGTCGAGGATGCGGTCCCGCGTGCTGCGCGCCTCGTCGGGCTCCCCGGCGCCCACGACGAGGATGCGGGTGACGGGTGGCCGGTTCCCGGCGACCTCCTGCCAGGTGCCGAGGTCGGCGACGCACAGCGCTCCGCCGGCGCCGTCCCAGAGGCAGACGGAGTCGGGCCGGTCCGGCACGTGGAAGACGCCGCGGCTGCGGACGGGGCCCGTGCCGAGGTGCTCGATCTGCTCGAGCAGCCGTTCCGGGTGGAAGGGGCGGCGTGACTTCAACAGCAGGCTCCAGCTCCGGTCGGCCGGGTCGCTGCTCGACCGGTGCGGGTTGCGCGCGCCGAGGGGGTGGGCCCTGCCCTCCGCGGCGACGCTGTCGTGCCGGCAGGCGGCGAGCTCGGTGACGTCGAGCTCGTGCAGCCCGTCGATCCGGCGGCTGTCGCGGGCGCGCAGCCGGTCGACCAGGCCGGCGCCGGTCGGGTCGTCGCCCGTGGTCACCACGACGTCGACCTGCTCGAGCTGGGCGGCGAGCGCCTCGCCGAGCGGTCGTTCGTCGTCGGGGGTGAGGGCCAGGTCGCGCTCGTCGACGAGGTCGTCGCCGAGCAGGTCCGCCTCGACCCGGTCCAGGTCCACGACCGCCACGGTGGCGGTGAACCGGAGGTCCTCGAGCACCTCTCCGGCGTCGGTGTGCGCGGCCAGCGCCCGCCCGACCGGCAGCGGCTCCGCGGTGACGGGCAGCGCGAGGACCAGGTCGGTCCAGCGTCCGGTCCCGGCCAGCCGGGCCAGCGTGGGCACGGCGTCCTCGCGCACGCTGCAGGACACGCACGCGTGCTCCAGCTCGACCGTGACGTCCTCGATCACGCCGGTCGCGTCGACGACGACGCGGCGGAGCGCTCCGTCGTCGGGCAGCAGGTCGTGGCGGACGACGACGGCGCCCGGTGACGTGAGCGCGAGGCTCGCGGCGGTGGTGTCGCGGAGCACGGGGTCGGTGCTGACGAGCACGCTCAGCGCGGGGTGGTGGCTGGCGGGGTGGTCCGGGCGGGAATGCACAGCGCCTCCTGTGGTTGAGAATGATTATCGCTTCTGCCACACTCTAGCGCCAGATGAGAACTGTTCTCACACGGAAGGAAGTCATGTCCGCCCGCTGCCAGGTGCTCGGCACCGTCCCGGGGTTCGGCCACTCGATCTCGCACTCGCACGTGCGGACCAAGCGGCGGTTCGACCCCAACATCCAGAAGAAGCACTACTGGGTCCCCTCGCTCGGCCGCACCGTCACCCTGCGCGTGAGCGCCAAGGGGATCAAGACGATCGACCGCGACGGGATCGATGCCGTCGTCGCCCGCATCCGGGCCCGAGGAGAGAAGATCTGATGGCCTCCAAGACCGACCTGCGCCCCGTCATCAAGCTGCGCTCCACCGCGGGCACCGGCTTCACCTACGTGACGCGCAAGAACCGCCGCAACAGCCCGGATCGCGTGGTGCTGCGCAAGTACGACCCCGTCGTGCGCCGGCACGTCGAGTTCAAGGAGACCCGCTGATGGCCAAGAAGTCGAAGATCGCCGCGAACCTGCGCCGGCAGCAGGTCGTCGAGCGGTACGCCGAGCGCCGCGCCGAGCTCAAGCGGGTCGTCGCCGCGCCGTCGTCCACCGCCGAGGAGCGGGCCGCCGCCGTCATGGAGCTGCAGCGCCAGCCGCGTGACGCCAGCGCCACCCGGCTGCGCAACCGCGACGCCGCCGACGGCCGCCCGCGCGGCTACGTCGGCAAGTTCGGGCTCTCGCGGATCCGGATGCGCCAGATGGCGCACCGGGGCGAGCTGCCCGGCGTGACCAAGTCGAGCTGGTGAGGAGAACACCATGAAGAAGACCATCCACCCGACCTACGGCCCCGTCGTGTTCCGCGACACCAGCGCCGGTTTCGCGTTCCTGACGCGATCCACGCTGGCCGGCGAGACGCCGTCCGGCCCCGGCCGCCCCGCACGGACCATCGAGTGGGAGGACGGCAACACCTACCCCGTGGTCGACGTCGACATCTCCAGCGCCAGCCACCCGTTCTGGACCGGCGCCGCGCGCGTCGTCGATACCGCGGGCCGCGTCGAGAAGTTCCGTCGCCGGTACGGTGCCGGCTCTGCGGCCGGTGCTGCGGCGGCCGCCGCCGTCCCGGACGGGGGTGCGCGATGAAGGTCCGCGCCTCGCTGCGGTCCCTCAAGGACAAGCCCGGCGCGAAGGTCGTGCGGCGCCGCGGCAAGACCTACGTCATCAACAAGCAGAACCCGCGCTGGAAGGCGCGCCAAGGCTGAGGAGCACCCATGGCAGTCCCCAAGCGCAAGATGTCCCGCTCGCGCACCCGCAGCCGGCGGGCGCAGTGGAAGGCCGTCGAGCCGGCCCTGGTGCCGGTCGTGGTCGGCGGTGAGAGCGTCCAGGTCCCGCCGCGGCTCGCCCGCGCGGTCCGGGAGGGGCGAGTGCTCGTCCCCCGCTGACGACGACGCGACGCCCGGCCCCGCCGTCGTGCGGGGCCGGGACGGCCGTCGTGCAGCGAGGCCGTCGTGCAGCGAGGCCGGACCAGCCATATCTTGGCCGGGGGGGCGCGACCCGACGACCAGGAGGTTCAGTCATGACTGCAGGCGGCATCATCACGGCCATCATCATCGGCGCCATCATCGGCGCGCTCGGACGGCTGGTGGTCCGCGGGCGTCAGAACATCTCGATCATCGTGACGATCCTCGTCGGCATCGTCGCCGCGCTGCTCGGTACGTGGCTCGCCAGCCTCATCGGTGTCCAGGACACCGGCGGGATCGACTGGATCGAGCTGGCCTTCCAGATCGGCCTGGCCGCGATCGGCGTCTCCATCGTGGCCGGTGCGTCCGGACGGAAGGCGTGAGCCGGTGACGGTCACGACCACCGACCACCGGGAGATCCGTTCGTGGGTCGAGGGGCGTTCCGGCGTGCCGATGCTCGTCGAAGCGGCAGGGCTCAGCGGCGGCCGCCCCGTTCCCGCCGTCGTGTTCCCGCAGGACGACAGCATGCCGGAGGCCCGTGAGGTCGGCTGGGACGAGTGGTTCGAGGTGTTCGACGCCTCGGGTCTCGCGTTCCGCCACGCGGCCGGTGGGCCGCAGGACTCGCCGCCGGTCTACGAGCTGCTCAACCCCTAGGTCCCCGAGATCCCAGGACCGGCGCCAGTGCGCTGCCGTCCAGGTCGGCGAGGAGCTCCGCGACATCGGTGCGGACCTCGACGGCGCCGGCGTCGGTCAGTTCCTGCGCGCTGACACCGCCGCTCAGGACACCCAGGCACGGCACGCCGGCGCGCTGCGCAGCCATGACGTCCCACACGGAGTCGCCCAGGAACACGGCCTCCGTGGGTGCGACGCCCGCTGCCCGGAGCGCCACCTGCACGAGCTCGGGCTCCGGCTTGGAGGCCTCGACGTCCTGCGACGACGTCACCGCGTAGAGCGCGTCCTCCACGTCGAGCAGGTCCCGCAGCCGCTCGAGCTGGTCGGGCGACGCCGACGTCGCGAGGACCGGTCGGGCACCGCGGGCCGAGATCTCGTGCACCAGCTTGCGCGCGCCGTCGAACACCCGCATGCGGTGAGCCGACGCGGCCTCGTGCCGAGAGTGTGCCTCGTCGACCTCGTCGGCGGCGCCGGGGCGCAGTTCCACGCCGCTCAGCGTGGCGACGCGGGGGATCAGCTGCGACCCGGCCATCCCGAGCGCGCGGTGGATGCGCCAGGCGTCGACGTCGATCCCGACGTCGCGGAACGAGCGGAGCCAGGCGTCGACCTGCAGGTAGTTGGAGTCGACGAGCGTCCCATCGACGTCCAGCAGCACCGCGCCGGTCATGAGGCACCGAGGGTGCGGGGCAAAGGGTGGTGGTCTGAGGTCATCTGTCGATCCTGTGGTCCGTCCTGCGATCCCGCCACCCCGGGCGTCAGCCGGAGGAGGCCGTCCCCACGTGGTGCTCGAGCACCTCGAGGGGGCCCTCGTCCGGCGTCGGCACCTCGAAGGCGTCGAGGTAGCGCAGTGCCGTCTCCCGGGAGACCACCACGTCGTCGGGCCCGGTGCCTGTGCGGTGCGCGAGTCGTTCGAGGACGACCTCGCGCGGCGTGGGCAGGTACACCGTCACGGGGACCACTCCCAGCGGCCGCAGCAGGTCGCGGTACTCGTCACGCATGGCGCGGGACCAGAACGACAGGTCGACGACGACGTCGCGACCGGCGCGGACCAGGTCGAGGCACTCCTGCCGCAGCTCGGCCTGCAGACGGGTGGTGACGTCGTCGGGCAGCGGGTGGTCCCGGCGGCCCTCCCGCCACGCGGCGACGTCGACGGAGAGGCGTGCCCATCCCTGAGCCTCCAGCACTCGGGCGCGCGTCGACTTCCCGGACCCCGCAGGGCCGCACATCAGGAACACCCGGCTCATCGGCCGAGACTAGCGCCCTGCCTGTCGGTCATGCCGCCTCGCGCTGGTCTTGATGCTCCCGGTGCTCCCGGGTCTCCTGCTCCCGGAAGGCGGGGTGGGTCCGTTCCCGCGCACCATCGAGCCCGTCGCTGTGGGGCTCGCGGCCGGTGCCGATCGGGTTGCCGAACCTGTCGTGGAACTCCCAGCGGCCACGGTGCCAACGCATCGTGACGCCCTGACCGTCGACCCGGTCGTGATGGTGCCAGCACAGCAGCGCCCCGTTGTCGACGCTGGTGCCTCCGCCGTCCGCCCAGTGGGTGACGGCGTGGTGGACCTCGCAACGACTCGGTGGTTCCTCGCACCCCGGCCAGGTGCAGTGCCGGTCCCGGGTGATCACCGCCCGGCGCAGCTGCCCGGTGACGGTCCGGCGACTTCGTCCGACGTCCAGGACCTGGCTGTCCGGTCCGAACACGATCCGGGACAGCTCGCTGTCGCACGCGAGCCGGCGCAGGAGCGACGACGGCAGCGGGCCGCGCCCGTCCGCGAACGTCGGCAGGCCGTCGCCGCCGTTGTGGCCGCCGCCTCCCGGACCGTCGCCTCCCGGGCCGTCGCTTCCGTGGCAGCCGCCTCCGGGAAGGTCGTATCCGCGGCGCGCGCTGTCCGTGGCGACGTCCGCCGTGCCGTCTTCGCTGATGCTGTCAGCGCCGACGATCCGGCGCGGGTCGATGCCGGCGGCGTTGCCCAGCACCAGGGCGCCCTGGGAGCCGTTGCCGGTGGCGCCGGGTGGAGCGCCGTCCGACGCGGCGAGCGCCGCGCGCAGCTCCGTGAGGCCGACGGTGACGTTCAGGTGGGGACGTACTGAGGCTCCGGTACCCACGGCCGCGTTGTCCAGAGCGATCCTGGCGAGGTCGGCGATGCCCTGGGCCCGCCGTTGGGTAGAGGTCCGGGTCTCTGCGGCAGCGGGCGCCCCGACGACGCTGTCGAGCGCCGTCCGCAACACCTGGCCGTGCTCCTCGGTGAGAAACCCGGCCACGTGGTAGCCGTCCCAGGTGGGCGAGACCTCGAAGAACTCCTTCTCGCGGGCGCGGGCATAGCCGCGCTCGTCGGACTCCGGGTCGGCGACGTGCGCGAACCGGCGCACCATGCGGCGGAAGGGTCCGACCGGGTACCGGCCGGCGAGCGCGAGCAGGAACTCCTCGCCGGTGGGTGGCGCTGAGGTGTCCGCAGGCGTACCCGATGCGTCGGCCTCCTCCGCGCCATCGGTCGCCACCGGGGCCGCCAGGGCATCACGGCGGGCCTGCGAGGTCGGGGCGATGTCCACCATCGCTCGCACGTGGTCCGCCCCGACCGCTCCCTCCACGGCCGCGAGGGCGGTGGCCGGCAGGGCGTCGCGGAGGGTCTTTGCCGTGCGCACCTCGCGGCGCGCGGTGGCGAGCGTGACGTCCTGCGTCCGGGACAACCAGTGGGCGAACGACCGGGACCCGTCGATCGCCCACGTCCCGGCGTCGTCGAGCTCCGTGAGCAGTCGGAGGCGCACCGCGCCGAGGCGTTCCTCGATCGTCCGGAGCCTTGCGGTCAGCTCCGTCAGGGTGCCGGCGTCCTCTCCGGCCGAGAGGCCATGGGCCGCGAGGGAGTCGACGGCGGACTCGATCTCGGCGAGCAGGCCGAGCGTGTCGCGTCGAGTCGTCATCGTCCCTCCCCGTGGCCGTCTCGGTGGGTTCCTGTTCCCCCTGTGGGCACCTCCGATGCTATCGAACATATGTTCGTCTTACCAGGTCAACGGGCATTTCTGCGCATTCTGTGGACAGCCCCGAGTGTCCACAGGTCCGCCGTAGCCTCGGTGCCCGCAGGCGAGCCACGGCGACCGACCCGGTGCCGTCGGCACGACGGCGAGCAACCCAGCGGTGACCGTCGAGGCTCGCCGCCCCGCAACCCCCTGCTCGCCCAGGAGCGGCGACCCAGACCCCAGGATCAGCGCCGCGTCAGCCGGACCACAGGGATCTGCCGGTCCGTCTTGCTCTCGTAACCGGCGAACTGCTTCGCGGACGCCGTGATGCGCTCCCACGCGACGGCGCGGTCCTCGCCCTGGAGCTCGGTGGCCGTGACGGGGATCTTCTCGCCGCCGAGCTCGATGGTGACCTCCTCGGGGTGGGCGGCGACGTTGCGGTACCAGCCGGGATTTGACGCGTCCCCGCCCGCGGACGCGACCACCAGCCAGCCGTCGCCGTCGGGGAACCAGGCCAGCGGGGTGGAGCGCGGCTGGCCGCTCGTGCGTCCGACGGCGGTCAGCACCAGCAGCCTCATGCCCAGCGTGCTCCCGGACGTGCGACGGGCGCGCCAGGCGGCGAGCTTGTTCGCCAGCTTCATGAGGGGGCCGCTGGGCATCCGTGCGCCGTACGTTCCCTGCGGGTGGGTGAAGGACATCGGCTCTCCCGGTCGTCGGTGACGTCGCACCGACGAGGCTACGCGGGACGAGCCGTGGACCGGAGCCCCGGCCGCCGGCGTGGAGCCCCGTCGCTCACCCGCCGACGAGCGCCTCGCCCAGCGGCGTGCGCACGTGCACGACGCGGGTGCCCTCGCGCCGCGAGTCGACGAGCCGCGCCGCCGCCAGTCGTGACAGGTGGTGCGACGCGGTCGAGACGGCGAGCCCCTGGGCGACGGCGACCTCGCTGGTCGACAGCGGCGCGCGCAGGGCGAGGAGCACACCGGCCCTGCCGGCACCGAGCAGGCCGGCGAGCGCCTGCGTCGGGTCGGCCGCGGTGTCGGCCCAACGCTCCGACACCCCCAGCGCCGGGTAGAACAGGGTCGGCTGGGCCGGCGGCTCCGTCACGACGGCGCAGCGCGGCGCCATGACGGACGGCGTCAGCACGAGTCCGCTGCCCGCGCAGTCGAGCACCTCGTGGTGCAGGCGGAGCCGGACGTGCACGGCGTGCGAGCCCCAGGTCACCGCGTCGTTCAGGGTGTCGACCATCGCCGCGAGGCCGTGCGTCGTCGTCCGGCGGGAGCGCACGCCGATGTCGGCCCGCAGCAGCCGCTCGAGCTGCGGCCAGTACGGCGCCAGGACGGCGTCCCAGACCTGCTGCCAGGCGTCGGCGACGGCGGACCGGGTGCGCGGGAGGTCGTCGGCCAGCGCGCGCAGCAGCCGCTGCTCGGTGCCGCTGGTGCGGGCGACGCGCTTGTGCAGGTCCACCCGCATCGGCTCGAGGGCGGTCTCGCGCAACCGCTCGACCTCCTCGGCAGGACCGAGGTCCCAGGCGGGTGTGGACGTGAGGAAGTCCGGCAGGTAGCCGTCCGGTCCGACGAGGAGCCGGAGCAGATCGAAGGCGCGTGCCGGGACGTGGTGACGCGCCTGGCGCAACCAGCCCCACTGCAGCGGGTGGTACTGCGGCCGGCCCAGCACCCGCACGGCGTGCGCGAGCTCGTGGCCCGGGGAGACGCCGAACCGGATCGCGGAGAGGTCGTCGGGCGTCAGGCGGAACTCCACCACGTTTCGATGCACGTCGAAACTCTAGGCGGCGGCCGGCGCGCGCACGAGGCTGGGTCCACCTCGACCGCTTGGGTCGAGCGCACCGAACGGAGGACTCATGGCCACGGTCGTCAGCGCGGAGGCCATCCGCATCCCGGGCTCGAGGACGCTGCGCTTCGAGGGGCGTGACCACGGGTCGGGGGTCTCGTTCTTCCTCGTGACGAGCGAGCCGGGTCAGGGGCCCGGCCTGCACCGCCACCCGTACACCGAGACGTGGTCCGTCCTGGAGGGCGAGGCCACGATCACCATCGGCGACCAGACGGTCGTCGCTCGCGCGGGGGACACCGCCGTGGTGCAGCCTGGCGTCTGGCACGGGTTCACCAGCACCGGCGCCGGCACCCTGCGCATGATCTGCCTCCACGCGTCCGCCACGATGATCCAGGAGTTCCGCTGATGTCCTTCCAGGCCTACCTCGACGCCGTCGAGACCAAGACCGGGCTGACCCCGCGCCAGCTCGTCGACGCCGCCGCCGAGCAGGGGTTCGGTCACGGCAGCAAGGCGACCCCTGTCGCGACGTGGCTCAAGGAGACCTACGGCCTCGGCCACGGGCACGCGATGGCCATGGTCCACGTCATCACGAAGGGTGACCGGATCAGCAGCAAGCACGTGGGCACCGACGGCGCGCACCGGGACTCGGGCGACCGGCTGTGGCTCGAGGGGAAGGATTCCCGGCCCGACGACTGGTGACACGGCGCCGCCTTGCCGACGGGCCACGGCACCACGGCGCCGCCGGGCCGCCGGGCCGCCGGGCGGCCGGGCTTACGGGTCGGGGAACGACCCGCTCCCGAACAGGATCCGGCGCGCCGCGGCCCGCCCGGGCGGCGTGCGCAGCAAAGCCACCCCGGCGGCCGCGGCGGCGGGTGTGCGCACCATCGACAGTCCTCGACGCAGGGTGAGCCGGCCGCGGAACCGGGCCCGCAGCGCGGCGCCGTCGTAGCGTCGTAGCGCGTCCCGCCGACCGGTCAACAGGGCCTCGTCGAGCACGTCGACGGCGTGCTCGGACAGCCGCAGGCACGGGTCCAGCCCGCCGGCGGTCAAGGGGGAGACGGCTCCGGCGGCGTCGCCGACGAGGAGGCCGTGCGGGCTGGCGATCCGGCGCAGCAGCCCGCCGACCGGGATCGGCCCGCCGCGCCGTTCGACCTGCCCGGGCGAGGCGGCGGAGCCCGGCCGCGCTCCGCCTTCGGGCCCCGTGCCGCCCGGGAGGCCCGGGACGCCCGCGAGCCCGGGGGCCGACGCCGAGAACTCGCGCAACGCCTGGCGCATCCCGCGGGGGAACCGGTCGGCGTAGCCGGCGACGCCCACGTGGACGTGCTCGCCGTCGTCGAGCACCCAGGCGAGGTACCCGGGCGCGAGGCGGGGGTCGACGACGCAGTGGAACGCGGGCACGACGGCGCGGCGTGGCACGGGGTAGACCTCTTCCGCGCCGATGAGCAGCTCGGTGTTCCGGTCGAGGCCGAGCTCGCGCGCCACGGCCGACCGGGCGCCGTCGGCCCCCACGACGAACCGGGCTCGGAGCCGTGCCGGGCCGTCCGGGCCGTGCAGCACGTGCTCCGCGCCGTCCCGCCCGGCGTACCGGGTACCGAGCAGGATGCGCACGCCGGCGGCGGCCGCGGCGCGCGCCTGCGTCACGTACAGCGGCGCCATGTCGCCCACGCGGTACTCGTCGTGGGCGCTGTCGAGCACCACGGGACGGCGGTGCGACGGCGGGTAGAGCACCATGCGGCGGATCGGCGGGCCGAGGTGCTCGGGCGGCAGGTCGAAGTCCTCCAGCGTGCGGCGTACGAAGATGCCGGTGGTGCGCACGGTCCCGTCGAGGTGGTGGCGGCGTTCGGCGAGCACGACGTCGTGACCGCGCCGCGCGAGCTCGGTGGCGGTGTGCAGGCCGGCGAGCCCGGCGCCGACGACGAGCACGTCCGTGGTGGGCAGGCGTCCGGTGAGCACGGCTCAGGCCGCCGGGTCGTGGTCGGACGGAGCGTCGCCGTCGGACGGGGCATCGTCGTCGACCCACTCGAGGAGGTCGCCGGGCTGGCACCCGAGCACGCGGCACATGGCCTCGAGCGTCGAGAAGCGCACGGCCTTGGCGCGACCGTTCTTCAGCACGGCCACGTTGGCGGGCGTGAGCCCGACGCGCTCGGCGAACTCGCCGACACTCATCTTGCGGCGGGCGAGCTCGACGTCGAGGCGGACGACGATCGGCATCAGATCACCGCGTCCAGGTCGGTGCGCAGGGCGGTCGCCTGCACCAGCAGGGCACGCAGCACCACCATGAGGAGGCCGACGGCGGCACCCACCAGGAGCACCACGAGCAGCAGCGCGGCGATCCCCGAGAGGCCCTCGGCGGCGGCGACCAGCACGCAGGCGACGAGCACGAGCACCCAGGCGACGGCGACCGCGGCGAGGATCGTGTTCACCCAGACGAACGAGCGCGCGGAGAAGATCTGGTCGTCGCGGACCATCGCGAGCAGCTTCCAGGCGCACACGAGCACCACCTCGACGCAGGCCAGGACGACGACGGCGAGGGCGAGCAGGGGCCAGCGGAGCGGTTCGAGGTCCGGGCTCTGCTCAGCCATGCGGCGGAAGACGGCGGGGAGCACGGCGACCTGCGCGCCGACCAGCGTGAGGAAGACGGCGGCGAGCAGGACGCGCAGGGGGACGACGAGGCGAGATGTCCGGGACATGAAGCGAGGCTCGCGCGACATCTATCGAAAGTCAATAGGAAGAGACCGTTTTTCGATGTCTCCACGAGGGCGACACCGGACCTGTGCGCCGGGCGCGGGGGAGCGGTGCCCAGCGGCTAGTTTTCCCGGATGGAGCGCAGATTCCGGCAGGTGGACGTCTTCGGCCAGGATCCGTGCACGGGCAACCCCGTGGCGGTGGTGCTCGACGTCGAGGGGCTCGACAACGGGCCTGGCTGGGTGGGCCTGCTGCTCGACGGTCCGGGCGGTGGGCAGCCGCGCCCGGTTCACAGCACCGTCGCGAGCTGTTCCAGCGCGGCGAGCGGGTCAGGACCGGCGGGCATGAGCACGTTGGACGTGACCCCCGCCGCCGTCAGGTCGTCGATCCGTGTGCGGACCTGGGCGGGCGTTCCGGCGAGCGCGAGCTGCTGTACCCATGGTGCGGGCAGTCGCTCGGCGAACTCTTGTCGAGTGGCGCAGCCGGCACGCAACGCCGCAAACTCCGCCGCGAACGGCAGCGGACGGAGGTGCGGCGCCCAGTCCGGCTCCCCGATCCACTCGAGGCCTGGCCGCGCCGTGGCGATGGCGACGTCCGGGTCCGGGTCGACAGCAGCGAGGTTGTAGGCGACGACTCGGTGCGCGTCCTGGGCCGCGATCTGCTCGCGCGCCGCGACCACGTACTCGGGCGTGACCGGCTCGGCCAGCACGGTTCCGTCCGCCACCTGCCCCGACGCCGCGAGGGACCGCGGCCCACGGACACCGAGCAGGATCGGCGGCGAGGTCTCGGGCAGCGACGACGGTTCCAGCCGCACGTCCTCGAGGCGAGCACCCGCGACCGTGCCGTTCAGGGTGTCGCCGCCCAGGAGTGCACGCACCCCTTGCGTGTACTCGCTCAGGAACGTCAGCGGTCGGTCCGGCCAGCAACCGGCCTGCCGCATCCAGCCCGGCATGCCGTGCCCGATTCCGACGGCGACCCTCCCGGGGAAGAGCTGGCCGAGCGTCGCGATCTCCATCGCTGCGAAGGCAACGTTGCGGGACGCCGCAGGCAGGATCCCGATCCCGACACCGATGTTCTCGGTACCGGCCAGGACGGCCCCGGCCTGTGAGAAGCCGCCGCGGAAACCGAGGTCCTCGACGACCCACAGCTCGTCGAACCCGAGGCGCTCGGCCTTCCGGGCATAGCCCAGCACCTGGTGCGCGGGAAGGTCACGCGGGAGGATCACGCCGATGCTCGACTGCGAATTCATCGAGCATGTCTACCAGAGCGCTCGTCGACGAGCGCGATCGACACGTCAGAACTCCTCGTAGACCGCCGGGTCCTGGTCGTTGTTCCGCCCGTCGGGACGGGCGAGCGAGGCGATGGCCTCGACGTCGGCGTCCGTCAGCTCCAGGTCGATCGCGGCGAGGTTCTGCTGCTGCCGCTCCGGCGCCGTCGCCTTGGGCAGCGGCACGACGCCGAGCCGCGCGTGCCAGGCCAGGATCACCTCGGGCACGCTCGCACCGTGGCCCTCGGCGATCCGCACCAGCACCGGGTCCTGCAGCACCTCGCTCGCCCGGCCGAGGGGGCTCCACGCCTCGGTGACGATGCCGCGCGACGCGTCGTCCGCGCGCTGGTCCGCCTGCGGGAAGTACGGGTGCAGCTCGACCTGGTTCACCGCGGGGACCACGCCGGTGGCCTCCACCAGCCGGTCCACGTGCTCGGGCAGGAAGTTCGACACGCCGATGGCGCGGACCAGCCCGCGCTCGCGCGCCTCGATCAACGCCTCCCAGGCCTCGACGTAGCGGCCCTGCGAGGGGTTCGGCCAGTGGATCAGGTACAGGTCGAGGTGGTCGAGCCCCGTGCGGTAGACGCTCTCCTCGATCGCCGCGATCGCCGCGTCGTGCGCATGGTGCCGGCCGGGCAGCTTGGAGGTGACGATCACCTCGTCGCGGGGCACGCCGCTCGAGCGCACCCCGGCACCCACGGCGCCCTCGTTCTCGTAGTTGAACGCGGAGTCGATCAGCCGGTAGCCCGCCCGCAAGGCCTCAGCGATCGTCCGGGCGCCGTGCTGCCCCTTGAGGGCGGCGGTGCCGAACCCGATCCGGGGGAGCGTCAGGCCGCCGGTGGTCGTCGGTGCGGGCATGGGGTCCTCCTCGTGAGCGTGCGGTGCTTTCCTCGGTGCGACCGTACGCGCGGACCGGTCCCGTCGCCCAGGAGCCTCAGGAGAGGTCCCGCACCACCAGGGACTGCGCCAGCCGGCCGAACGCCCCCTCGGCGTCGTGCAGGACGGCGGAGGTCAGCCCGGCCCCGGTCGGCCCGAACGTGACGGTCGTGTCCAGGCCCAGCCAGTCGCCGCGCGGCGCCCGGAACAGGTGGGCGGCGAGGTCGAGGTTGGGGAACGCCACCCGGCGCGGGTCGCTCCGGACCGTCATCCCGTTGGCGACGTCGAGGAGCCCGGCCGTGCGCGCGAGCGTGCCGACCTCCTCGCCGTCGAGCAGCGGGACGTCCGTGCGCGCCCACACCCGGCCACGGCCGGGCTCCTCCAGGGCCCGCCGCACCTCGAGGGAGGCGACGAACCCGCCGGGCCAGTCCGTCGTCGGGTCCCAGGCCGGCGTCTCGTCCGGCCCCGGCATCGCGGCCGGGACGCCGGCCGCCAGCGCCCCCGTGTCGCCGACGCCCCCGAGCCACGCCCGCAGCGTGGCCACCCGGCGGCCGCCGCACGAGACCTCGGCCTCGACCAGCTCGACCCCGCGCCCGGGCCGCAGCACCTGCAGGGCGGCCTCCATCGGGGCCAGCGGGTAGGGGCCCCAGACGTCGAACGACAGGCGCGTCACGGCGAGGTCGTCGCGTCCTCGCGCGACCCGGTCCGTCTCGACGAGGTGGGTGAGCAGGCCGAACGTCGGGGCGACGTGCTGCTCAGCGGTGTTCCAGGCGCCGCCGACGGCGGAGGTCGGGTCGAACGTGGAGGCGCCGGTGCGACGGAAGTAGGCCATGGCGACATCCTGGCAGGACTGACCAGGTGGACCGCGCCGCGCCGGTGGACGGGCGCGGTCCCCGCTGGGCGGTCCCGGCTATGAAGACGTCATCGGGCGCCCGCGACCGCGTCGTGGCGCGGCAGCCGGAGGAAGACGGCGACGAGGGCGGCGGCGGCCAGCGCAAGGAGACCGTTGACGCCGATCGCGACCTGGAGCCCGGGCAACAGCGTCGCGGCGGCGAACGCGGTGGCGACGGCGGACATGAGGGGCGTCCCCAGGGCGATGCCGACCTGCTGGCTCATGGTGACCAGCCCGGTCGCCAGCCCTTGCTGGTCGGCCGGCACCCCGGCGGTCGACGTGACCGTGAACCCGACGATCGCGACGAGGTTGGCGACGCCGCCCACGAAGGTGACCATGATCAGCGGGACGATCCAGGCACGACTGTCGGAGACGAAGGCGAGCGGGATCGTGGCGGCGCCCTGCACGACGAACCCGAGGACGACGGCAGTCTTCGAGCTCGTCCTGCCGATGATGCGAGGGGCGATCAGTCCGCCCACGACGGTGCCGATGCCGAGGACGCCGAGGACGAGCCCGGCGGTGACGGCGCTGTAGCCGAGGACGTCCTGCAGGTACAGGGTCAGCAAGAACACCAGCGATGTCTCCGTGGCGAACGCCAGCAGTCCGGCCACGTTGCCCCAGGCGACGTTCCCGCGCCTGAGCAGCGCGGGAGCGACGAGGGGTTCCCGCAGCCGGGACTCCACGGTGAGGAAGGCCGCGAACAGGACGAGCGCGGCGACGATCGACCCCCATGATCCGGGGTGGCTCCAGCCGGCGTGGCCTGCCGTGTCGATCCCGAGCACGAGGGCGACCAGGGCGAGGGTGATGAGGACCGCACCGGGCACGTCGAGCCGTGGCCGCGGGCCGCGGGTCGGCTCGCGGAGGACGAACGGCGCCGTGAGGATCACGGCGAGGGCCACCACGACGTTGAGGAAGAACGCCCAGCGCCACGAGGCGGCACCGGTCAGGACACCGCCGAGCACCGCGCCGGCGGTGAATCCGGCAGCCATGAGCGCACCGTTGAGCCCCAGCGCCCGGGAGCGGGCGGGGCCCTCGGGGAACATCGTCGTCATGAGCGACAGCGCCGCCGGGGTGATCGTGGCGGTGGCGATGCCCTGTCCCACGCGCGCGGCGATGAGCAACCCGGGCCCCTGGGCGAGGCCGCCGGCCAGTGAGGAGACACCGAGCAGCACGGTCCCGACCAGGAAGAGCCGCTTGCGGCCGAACAGGTCGGCGAGCCGACCGAAGAACAGCGTGAAGCCGGCGGCGCAGAGGGCGAACGCGGTGACGATCCACTGCAGGGCTGAGGTCGGGAACCCGAGGTCGGCACCGATGTGGGGCAGTGCGACGTTCAGGATCGAGAAGTCCACGGCGAGAGTGAAGTTCGCCGTGAGCAGGACGGCCGTCGCGGTCTTCTGCGTCCGGTCGAAAGGGCTCCCGGGCCCGGCCGGTCGAGGAGGGACGTGCGTGCGGGTGGTGGCCGAGGGTTCGATGGTGCTCATGGGTTCACGCTCGTGCGCGCCGGCGAGGGCAGCCAGGGCCCTGGTCCGCCGACCCGTGCGCTGCCTAGCACCGACAGGGCCAGGCTCGGCCGAGGCAGGAGGAAGACAATGGAGCGCATGGAACCTCACGGCACCGATGTGCGGCCCGCGGACACGGACCGGCCCGTGACCGAGCTCGGCGCGTTCCTGCGCTCGCGACGTGATCGGCTCAGTCCCGACGCGGCCGGTGTCAACAGCTACGGCCGCCGGCGGGTGCCGGGGCTCCGCCGGGAGGAGCTGGCGCAGCTCGCCGGGGTGTCCATGACCTACCTGACCAGGCTGGAGCAGGGGCAGTCGCAGAACGCTTCCGACGCCGTGATCGACGCGCTCGCGCGTGCCCTGCGGCTGGAGGCCGACGAGCGGGCCCACCTGTTCGCGCTGGCGCGTCCGGTCACGCCGAGGCGTCGCCCCGTCGCGCCCGAGAGGGCCACTCCGGGCGCGGAACAGCTCCTCCACGCGATGGGTGAGGTGCCCGCGGTGCTGCTGGGCCGGTTCAGCGACATCCTCGCGTGGAACCGTGCGGGGCACCTGCTGCTGGCAGGCCACCTCGACGCCGAGGCGCCCGTCCCGCCCGAGGACCGCCCGAACCAGCTGAGACTTCTCTTCCTCGACCCGCACACGCGCGACCTCTACGTCGACTGGGACGACGAGGCCGCCCTGGCGGTCGCCTCGCTGCGCTACGTGGCGGCGCAGTTCGCCGACGACAGGCGACTGGCGGAGCTCGTCGGGGACCTCAGCGTGAACAGCCCCGAGTTCGCGCACCTCTGGGCCGGGCACGATGTCAGGCTCTGCACGAGCGGTTCCAAGCGGTTCCGCCACCCCGAGGTCGGTGATCTCGAGCTCGACTACGAGGTGCTGCACCTGCCGGAGGGGAACGGGCAACGCCTCCTCACCCACACCGCCGAGCCCGGCAGCACGTCCTCCGCGGCCCTCCGTCTGCTCACCACCACGTCCTGACGACGGGATTCGCCGGCGTGGGCTCAGAGCTGTCGGAGGGCGCCGCCGTCGACGGCCCACTCGGAGCCCGTGACCTGACGGGACCGGGGAGAGAGCAGGTAGGCGATGATGCCGGCGACATCCTCCGGGGTCCCGATCCGGCCGGTGGGTAGGCGCCGCTCCTCACGGACGAACCGGCCCACAGCGGTCTCGGGGTCTGTGCAGTACCGGTCTGCGAGCTGGTCGGCGAACCCGCCGGGAGCATCGAACAGGGCGGTGCGGGTCGGGCCCGGCGAGACCACGTTGGAGCGGATCCCGACGGGACCGAGCTCGATCGCCAGGGCCTTCGACAGCGACAGGATCGCAGCCTTCGACGCCGCATAGGCGGCCATCGTCGCGTCGGGCATCCTGGCCGCCTCGCTGCCCAGGTGCACCATGCTGCCGCCCGATGCGCGGAGCGCCGGCAGAGCCGCGCGGACCAGGCGTGCCGGGGCGAACAGATTCACCTCGAACGTCGTCCGCCACAGGTCGTCCTCGACCGCTTCGAACGAGTCGCGGGTATCGAACAGGGCCGCGTTGTTCACCAGCCCGTCCACACGCCCGTGCCGTGCCAGCACCTCGGCGACGACCCGCTCCGGCGTCGAGGCGTCCGACAGGTCCGCGGCGATGAAGTCTGCCGCTTCCGGGAGCAGTCCGAGCCGCGGGGCACGACGTGCGACCGCGATCGGACGCGTCCCCTCCGCGGCCAGCTCGCGAACGGTCGCCAGACCGATGCCGCGGGTGCCGCCGGTGACGACGACGACGGCGCCCTGCAGGTCCAGGTCCATGTCAGCTCTCCTCCCGGCCGGACCCGGGCGGATCGGCCGTCCGTCCACGGTCGGTGATCGAGACGACGCCAGCCAGCACCCTGCCTTGACCAGCACCCGCAGGGTGACCCTGCTCCGTCGGCGACCGACCGTCGGGCAGAGAGCCTGCCCTCGACGGGAGGCCCTCCGTCGGGGGATGGTTCTCGGGAGTCAGAAACTCCGACCCACGAGGGGAGACGGGATGGACTCCCACGACGGGGTGCGCGGCATCCTGATGGCCGCGGCCCTGGGGCCGGTGCTCGCCGTCCTGCTGACGGCGTGCGCCACGGACCCGCCCGACCCGGCGGCGCCGCAGGGCACGAGCGCAGCCTCCGTGCCGGCGGAGCCTGTCGCCGCGGGCCTGGAGGCGCCGTGGTCGGTCGCGTTCCTCGACGGGACGCCGCTGGTGAGCGAGCGGGACAGCGCCCGGATCCTCGAGGTCGCCGACGACGGCACCACGCGCGAGGTCGGGGTGGTGGCGGGCGTGGACGCGGCCGGCGAGGGCGGGCTCCTCGGGCTCGCCCTGGACGCCGAGGACCGGCTGTACGCCTACTCGACCGGGGCGGACGGCAACCGGGTCCAGCGCTACGACCTGGCGGGCGGGCCCGGAGCGCTGACCCTGGGGGAGCCGACGACGATCCTGGACGGCCTGCCGTCGGCGAGCGTCCACGACGGCGGGCGTCTCGCGTTCGGGCCGGACGGGATGCTGTACGCCACCGTGGGGGACGCGGGGGACCGGGACAGCGCCCAGGACCTGGGCTCGCTCGGCGGCAAGATCCTGCGGATGACGCCCGACGGCGATGTCCCGGCCGACAACCCCTTCGCCGGGTCGCTCGTGTACAGCTACGGGCACCGCAACGTCCAGGGCCTGGCCTGGGCCGACGACGGCACGCTGTTCGCCACCGAGTTCGGCCAGGACACCTGGGACGAGCTCAACGTCATCACCGCCGGGGCCAACTACGGCTGGCCCGAGGTGGAGGGGATCGCGGAGCGGGACGAGTTCGTCGATCCCGTGCAGCAGTGGTCCCCGGCCGACGCGAGCCCGAGCGGGATGGCGCACGTGGACGGCACGCTGTTCGTCGCCAACCTGCGTGGCCAGGTGCTGCGTGCCGTCCCGGTGAGCGACCCGACCACGTCGAGCGAGCACCTCGCGGGTGAGTACGGACGGCTGCGGGACGCGGTCGCCGCACCGGACGGGGCTCTGTGGATCGTCACCAACAACACGGACGGCCGCGGCGACCCCGGGCCCGACGACGACCGGATCCTCGCCGTCGACGTCGGGCCCTGAGGCGTCTACGGTCGAGATATGCCCGAGTCGTCCACGCCCGACCGCCCGCCGGCGCCGAAGCAGTTCCGCTCGAGCCGCCTCAGCCGTGCCGAGGACGCGGTGATGCGCGTCCTCGTCCGCCTCCACGTCGTTCCGCGGACGTCTCTGCTGACCACGCGCGGCCGCAAGAGCGGCCGCCCTCGGACCAACCCGGCGACCGTCGTCGCCCAGGGCCGGTCCCGCTGGCTGGTGTCGCCCTACGGTGTCGTGTCCTGGGTGCACAACGTCCGGGCCGACGGCCGGGTGGTGCTCCACCGGCTCCTCGAGCGGCAGACGTACCTGGCGCAGGAGCTTCCCGCGCAGGACGCCGCGCCGATCCTGCGGGAGTACGTGCGGATCGCTCCGGCGACGCGGCCGTACTTCGCGGCCGCCGTCGACGCCCCGGTGGAGGAGTTCGCCGCAGAGGCGGACCGTCACCCCGTCTTCGCGCTCGTCCCCGCCGGCCCGCACCGCGGCGGCTGAGCAGACCGCGTCAGGTCAGGCCCCGCCCTGCCGCGTACGTCGCCGCGGCCGCCCGCGAGCTCAGGCCGAGCACACCGTAGATGTTCGCGACGTGCCGGTGGACCGTGTGTGCGCTGAGTTGCAGCGCCACGCCGATCTCTGCGTTCGTGAGCCCGCGCGCGAGGAGGCGCAGCACCTCGGCCTGCCGGGCGGTGAGGGGACCGGTGGCCCCGCGCGCGAGGATCGCCCGGGCCCGCTCGACGTCCCGGCCGGCCCCCAGCGGCACGAGCGTCTCCAGCGCCGCGGCGGCGTGCTCCCGGGCGCCGGAGCCGTCCCCGAGCGCGAGCAGCGTCTCGGCGAGCTCGAGGCGGCACTCGGCCTCGTCGAACGGCAGCCGTGCGTCGTGCAGGTGCCGCACGGCCGCCCGCCAGCGGCTCACCGCCTCCTGCGGGCCGAGGAGCCGCGCCTCGGCGGCCGCCGCGGAACCCCGGAGGAAGTCGGTGCCGACCCTCTCGGCCAGCGCGCCGAGCCGCGCGGCGGCCTGGCGCGCCTCGTCCACGTGACCCGCGGCGAGACCCGCCGCGACCGCCACCGCCAGCGCGTCGACCTGCTCGAGCTGGTGGTCCGGGAGCCAGTCCAGCAGCTCGCTGACGATCGACCAGGCGCCGCTCGCGTCGCCCTCGGCGAGCCTGACCTGCGCGAGACCGGTCAGCGCCCCCGGATGGAGGCGCCCCTGTCGCAGCAGGGCGCCGGCGTCGGCGAGCCGTCCCTGCCGACGGCGCAGCTCGCCGAGCTGCACCACCGCCTCCAGGCGGCTCCCACGCCGGGAGTGCTCGGACCGCTGCAGCACGTCGGTCAGGCTCGACTCGGCCTCGGTGACCTCGCCCTGTGCGAGGAGCACGGCGGCGTACTGGGTGCGGCAGACGAGGAACAGCGGCGCGAGGTCGCGCCGGGCGCACATCTCCTCGACCCGGACGCACCACTCGCGGGCGCGGTCCAGGTCGTGCGCCTCCTGGCAGGCGACGATCAGCCAGCAGCAGATCTTGCCCATCCACATCAGGTCCTCGACGTCGCCCGCGGTCGCCGCCGCGGAGGCCGCGTCGAGCAGCGCCATCCCTTCCGTCACCTCGCCGAGCCGGACCCGTGCGAGCCCGGCCAGGGCGTGGGCGACGATCGCCAGGTCGCCGTCCGCGGTGTCGTGCGCGACCCGCTGCGCCGCCGTCGCGGCGTCGAGAGCCGCGGCCGCGTCGTGGTCGACGGCGAGCGCCAGCTCGGCGCGGCGGACCGCCAGCCACCCCGCCTCGGGGACGTCGGTGCGGCCGTCGAGCAGGTCGGCGGCGCGTTCCAGCCAGCCGCGTCCGACGGCGACGCCCGCCCCGAAGAGGACGGAGTCGTACCCCAGGGCCGCGGCCGTGCGGACCGCACCCCGGAGGTCGGCGCGCGCACGGTAGCCGCGGTAGGCGGCCTCGCGGGCCCCGAGGGCCTGCTCGGCGTCGTCCAGCCACCAGGCGGCCTGCGCGAGGTCCTCGTGGTGGCCGGGTTCGTCGCTCTCCGCCGCCAGCGCGGAGAGGGCGGCCGCCGCCTCGTGCCAGCGGCCGGCCCTCAACGCGGTCCGTGCGCCGACGGCGTCCATCTCGTCAGACTGCGCCCCGGCGGCGGAGGTGGCAACCCTCAGGCGCTGACCCCGGCACCGGCCGCGAGGGCGTGCACGTCGGCGGTGGTGAGCGTGTTGCCGGCGATCCCCCAGTCGCCGCTGGCCACCTCGTGGATGACGCACCACGTGACGGGGCGCATCGCCTCGCCCTCGACGCTGACCATCGCGTCGGTGACGCGCGTGATGATCTGCGCCTTCTGCTCGGGTGTGAAGACGTCCTTGATGACGTTGACCTGGACGAGCGGCATGGTTCCGGTCCCTTCGGTGGGCCGCCCCGGAGCGGGGCGGGCTGGGACCAGCGTCCGTCGTGCGGGGCCCGCCCCGCTTCGACCGTGCGGGCCAACTTCCGCGGTGCGTGGACTGGCCCGATCGGGTCACCGGGTGTCAGTGCACGGCGAGCGCCTCGTCGACGGCATCGAGGAAGTCGTCGAGATCCTTCGGCGTCCTCGACGTGATGAGCGTGCGGTCCTGCGCGGTGCACACGACGACGGACTCGTCGCGCCACTCCTCGGCCCCCGCGTTGCGGATGTCGGTCTGCAGGGACGGGTAGGACGTGAGCGTCTTGCCCTCGACGACGCCGGCCTCCACGAGCGCCCAGGGGCCGTGGCAGATCGCGGCGATCGGGCGCTGCGACTCGGTGAACGACCGCACGATGCGCGACGCCGCATCCTCCAGGCGCAGCGAGTCGGCGTTGAGGGTGCCGCCGGGCACGAGCAGCAGGTCGAAGCCGGCCGGGTCGACGTCGTCGAGGGTGACGTCGACGGGGACGGTGCGGCCGGGATCCTTGTCGCCGACCAGGGTGGCGACGTCGTCGGTGGTCTGGGCGGCGACGGTCACGACCGCTCCCCGCTCGCGCAGGTGCTCGAGCGGGACCACCAGCTCGTCCTGCTCGACGCCGTAGTTGGTCACGATGGCCAGCACGGTGCGTCCGGTCAGGTCGGTGTCTGCCATGTCGGTCTCCTTCCCTGAGGGGTCTGCGTCCGAGCGGCCACGGTAGGCACGGCGTCCGGATGGACGCACCCGGGCGGTGGCCGGGCGCCCTGTGGCCCCCGCCACCCGGGCACGGCAGGATGGGGAGCACCCGATGTACGGAGGTCACGATGGAATCGCCCAAGACCAGCAAGAAGCGCGGCGGCCCGCCGAGCCTGTTCAAGCTGGTGATGTTCGCCCTGTTCGTCGCCGCCGTCACCAAGGAGCTGCAGAAGGACCCGGAGGAGCGGGAGTGGCACGGCACCGTCGCCGGGTTCGTGCCCTACGAGTTCCGCATCCCCACGCTCGAGCGCGTCAAGGAACGCGTGTGGGACCCCGACGGCGCGCACATCCTGAGCCCGCACGTCTGGGGCGTCGGCTGGACCGTCAACGTGGGCCGCGTCGTCGCCGTCGTGCGGGAGAAGCTGGCGGACTGACGCCGAGGTAGTGCCCCACCCGCCGAGGTAGTGGGTCGGGTGGCGAGGTAGTGCCGAGTTGCGCGAGGTAGTACGACTCGCGCCGAGGTAGAGGCGTTTGCGCCGAGGTAGTACCTCGCGTGTCGAGGTAGCGGCGCGGTGGGGGTTCCGCCGGGACCCGGCACCCGGCTTCGACGTTCCCGCCCGGCGCTACCTCACGCCGTCGGGCACTACCTCGCCCGAACAGGTACTACCTCAGCGGGCGGCCTGCTACCTCGCGACGCGAGCTACTACCTCGGGCGGGGCTCCCGACGAGTCCCGCACCACCAGTCGGGTCGGGAGCTCGGCCCCCGGGTCCGACGGCGTCGCGTCCGCCCCCGCCGCTCCGACGACGCCGTCCAGGACCGCCAGCAGCCGGGCGGCCGCCCGGGCGCCGAGCTCCTCGGCGGGGACCGCGACGGTGGTCAGTGCCGGCGTGGTGAGGTCCGCGCCGAAGACGTCGTCGTGACCGACCACGCTCAGCTCGCCCGGGACCGGCACCCCGCTCTCGGCCAGCCGGTCGAGCGCGCCGAACGCGATCAGGTCGTTGTACGCCAGGAGCGCCGAGGCCCCGGACCGCCGGGCGGCGTCCGCCGCGGCGGGCCCGGCGTCGCGCCGGGGGGCGTGGTGACCCAGGTCGCTGAACCGGGTCCCGAGCCGGGCGCACGTCTCGACGACCGCGCGACGCCGCCGCTCCTCGGACCAGGAGGTCGCCGGCCCGCGGGCGTAGGCCACGTGCCGGTGGCCCAGCTCGTGCAGGTGCTCCACCGCGGCCACGACGCCCTGCGTCCCGGTCCGGACGGTGGGGACGTCTGCCACGTCGCGGTTGATCGCGACCAGCGGGACGCGTCGGGTCCAGGCCGCCAGGGTGGCGCGGTCGAGGCGTGACGCCGCGAGCACGATGCAGTCCACCCGGCCCGCCAAGGCCCCCAGCACCTGCTCCTCGGACCGGGGCTCCTCCTCGACGTCCGCGACCACCTGCACCATGTCGTGCTCGCGCAGGTGCCGCGTGGATCCCCGGACCAGGGCCATGAAGAACGGGTTGGTCAGGTCGGGGACCACGAGCGCGACGGTGCCGGGCTGCCCGGAGCGGACCTGGCGGGCGGCGGCGCTGGGCACGTACCCGAGGTCGTCGGCGGCCTGCTGGACGCGCGTCGTCGTCCCGGCGGAGACCCGGCCGGGACGGTGCAGCGCCCGCGAGGCCGTGGAGACCGAGACCCCGGCCCGCTCGGCGACGTCGGCGAGGGTGGCCCGCCGGGTCATGCGCCGGCCGCCGTCGGCCCGGCCGTGCACGGCGACTCGACCCACGCGGCGTCGACGGGCGGCCGCTCGTCACCGAGGGTCAGGTACAGCCGGTCGACGCGCAGCGCGGCCTTGCGCGCCAGCACGGAGAGCGTGTGCCGGCCGGCCGTGAGCTCGACGTCCATGAGCTCGTGCCACACCCACGCCTGCGCCGTGCCGAAGCTGAACATGTCCCCGCCGCAGAACTGGTCCTCGGGCGGCAGCGGCGTGCCGTCCACCGCGAGGGTCAACGCGTCGTCGGTGTCGGCGTCGAACTTCACCAGCACCCACACGGCGTACGTGCCGGGCCGGGGGGCCTCGACGCGCAGGTGCAGTCCGGGCGCCTGGAGGGCGTCGTCCCAGCGGCGGCCGGGGGCGTCGACGTGCATCGCCAGGCCCGTCCGTCCGTCCGTCTCCGCCTGGGTGTGGGTCCAGCCCACCACCGGCTCGTCGGTGCTCGGCGTGGTCCACGCGCCGGGCTCCTCGCGCAGCGTGCGCTCCACCTCCAGGGCGAGCACGCCGTCGTCGGCCACCGCGACGCCGCTCGCGAGCCGGGCAAGCACGTCCTGGGTGCCGTCCGGGCTCGCCGCGTACCGGGGGGCGCCCAGCGTCGGCTGCGCCACCACCTCGTTGCGCGTGAACGTGGTGGGCCTCGCCCAGTACTCGCGCGGCACGAACACCGCCTGGTGCGGCGGCACCTCGGCCGGCAGCACGCCGTAGAGGGTCCGCGCGACGTGGTCCAGCGCGGCGAGGTCCACCGACACCGGGTCCGGGTCGTCGCGCACCGGCAGCGGCTGCCCGGCACGGGTGCTCGACGGCGGCGCCAGCGTCGTGGCGCGCCGCTCGCCCGTCCACAGCACCAGCGCGGACAGCGCGAACCCGTCGTCGACCACGTGGAGGCGGACCGTGTGCGTCCCGGCGCCCAGGAACGGCAGGCGCAGCGTGAGCCGCTCGACGTTCTCCACCACGGCCTGCGCCCACACCCCGCGGTGCTCGTCGGTGGTGGGGGACTCGACCAGCACGGGCGGCAGGTCGTCCACCGAGACCCCGACGCGCAGCCGGCCCGTCGAGTCCAGGCCGGGGAACCGGAACAGCTCGAGCAGGTGCGCACCCGGGGTCTCGAGGTGGACGCGGAACCCCACCGTCCCGGCGTCGTGCACCGTGGCGGGGTCGGCGCTCGCGGCCCGACCGTGCGCCTCGAGCAGTCCGCCGCCGCCGCGGCCGAGGCCAGGCACCACGGTCCAGGAGCTCTGCTCGGTGTCGTGCCGCTCGTCGGGCGCGTCGGCGGGGAGGGACACGTACCCGTCGGCCTCCAGCGCGCACCCGTCCTCGGGCGTCGAGGCGGGAGCGCTGGTCCGCAGGGGGACGACGACGGTGGTCCCGTCGGTCTCGCAGCGCACCACGACCTGGCCCGCCCGGTCGGCGGCGTCCTGCGGGACGCGGACCGCGATCCGACGCTCGGTGGCGACGGTGAGACGCTCGGCACCGGACCCGGGGGCGCCGAGCTCGATCCACGGGTCGGCCTCGAGGGTGACCTCGATCTCGCCCGCACCGGTGGTGAACACCTCGATCCACTTCGACCGCGTGCCGTGCGCCGCGAACTCCAGGGCGGGCGCGTCGCCGGGGCGTTCCTCGCCCCACACGACGACGCCGAGACCGGCCGCGCCGATCTGCAGGGCGGGCCGCCCGGCCGGGAACAGCGCGGTGGCCGGGGGCGGGAAGTCCTCCGGCGTCATGATCCCGTCCCACTTCCCGCCGGACATGACAGTGTTGTACGCGCGGATCATCGCGCGCTTGTGCCCGTCGAACGTCCGCGACAGCGCCAGGTGGTGGTCCGCGGCCGCCATCTTGCCCTGGGCGTACGCGAGCGCCGAGCGGTCGGCGTGCACGAACTGGGCGTTGGTCAGGTACGAGGCGTGCACCTTCAGCGCGACGAGCTGGAAGAACGCGTCGCGCTCGCGGTCCGGGAGCTGCGCCCAGACGGCGGAGACCTCCTCGGCGAGCTCGCGCAGACGGTCCAGGCGCCGGGCCGCCTCGTCGCCGTACGCCGTCTGCGAGAACGCCCGGGCGGACAGGTGCTCGATCTTGCGCACGTCGGTGACCTGCGCGAACTCCTCGAGGAGCGGTCCGACCTGTGCGCCGATGCCGCCGGAGAACGACCGGTCGACCCAGTCGCGGGTCCAGGCCGAGACGTCGGACGTGCTCGTCGGGGCGCGGTGCGTGCCGTCCTCGCCCTCCACGGGGCCTTCCACGGGGCCCTTCTCCTGGCCGACCTCCCACGCGTACTGCAGGAAGAACTCGGTGTCCTGCTCGAGCGGCTTGAGCGCGCCGACGTTGTTCACCCACAGGGTGCGGATGCCGCGGTCCCAGGCCTTGCCCAGCTCGTTCTTCATGAGGGTCAGCGGCATGGACGAGATGAACAGGTAGCTGCGCGGCGGCGGGGACCAGTACGACGAGTGGTAGTACAGCCCGTGACCGCCGCGGCGGCCGCGCTCGGCGTCGTCCGGGAAGCGGCGCACGTGCCCGAAGCTGTCGTCCGACCAGATGAGGGTGACGTCCTCGGGGATCTCGACCCCGTCGTCGTAGAGGGGGAGCACCTCCTTGTACGGGACGAAGCACTGCAGCTCGCCGGCGGCCCGCTCGGCGCCGAGCTCGTCGGCGAGCAGTGCTCGCTGGTCGTCGATCAGCTGGTTGAGGAGCGCGACGCGCGCGCGGTGCTTCTGCTCCGCGGACAGGTGCGGGTCGTCGTCGATCCTCGACGTGACGAAACCCGAGTCGTGGATGCCCCGCATGCCGACGGTCCAGCCGACCTCGTAGTCGGCGTTCTGCTGGATGCTCTCCCGCCAGTACCGGTGCAGCAGGTCGCGGTTGGCGCCCTCGATCGAGTAGTCGTACTCGACGTGGTGGCCGGCCCGCGCCTGCTCGGCGGCCCACGGCGCCCACTCGTGCTCGTTCGAGCGCAGCAGCATGTCGCAGTGGCTGGTGCCGATGACGATCCCTGCCTCGTGCGCGAGCCGGCCGTTCTCCGGGTCGGCGTTGAAGGCGTTCACGTGCATGGCGGGCCACAGGTAGTTGCCCTTGAGGCGCAGCACCAGCTCGAAGACGTGCGCGTAGAGGGTGGGTCCGATGGTTCCGTCGGGGGTGTGCCGGCGCGCCCAGGCGTCGAGCTCCTCCTCGTCGTTGAGGAAGATGCCGCGGTAGCGCACCGACGGCCGGTCGGCGTGGTCGGTCTCGCGCGCCACGGTCAGGTGCTCGCGGGTGCGGACGGGCACGTCGGCGAACCAGTGCCACGGCGAGACGCCGGCGCGCTCGCACAGGTCGTAGATCCCGAAGACGGTGCCGCGCCGGTCGGCGCCCACGATCCAGAGCTGGTCGCCGAGCGTCCGGACGAGGAACGCCTCCCAGGCGGGGCGGCCGTCGTCGTCGAGCAGGGCGGTGACGTCGAGGCGTCCGTCGGCGACGGCGTCGTCCACCCACCGGCTCGTGCCGAGCGTGCCGACGACGACGGTGGCGCGGTCCGCGCGCGCCGTCCGGTCCACCGTGGCCCCGGGGCAGACGCGGGCGAGGTCGCCGACGAGGTGGCCGACGGCGCGGAGCACGGCGGCGGTCTCGGCCGGGTCGACGGCGACCGTCGTCGTGGCGCCGGGTGCGGCCAGCGTGGTGCCGTCGCGGTCGTCGAGGACGTAGCTCATGCGGCGACCCTAGGCTGCAAACGTTTGTCGGTCTACCGGCCTGGGATTTGCTTGACCGGTCGAGAGGCTTGTGACAACGTTTGCCATCGCGGCGAAGCGACATCGCGACGGAGCGACGAGAGGACGACGATGGAGCACACCTGGCGCTGGTTCGGACCGCGCGACCCCATCACGCTGGCGGACGTCCGCCAGACCGGGGCGACCGGCGTCGTCACCGCCCTGCACGACATCCCCAACGGCGAGGTGTGGACCGTCGAGGCGATCACCGAGCGCCGCGAGCTGATCGAGGCCGCCGGTCTGCGCTGGTCGGTGGTGGAGAGCATCCCCGTGCACGACGACGTCAAGCGGCGCGCACCCGGCTACGAGCGGTGGCTCGAGACGTACGCCCAGAGCGTGCGCAACGTGGCGGCCTGCGGCATCGACGTCGTCTGCTACAACTTCATGCCGGTCCTGGACTGGGTCCGCACCGACCTGGCCTATCCGCTGCCCGACGGCGCGCTGGCGCTACGGTTCGACCAGGACGCCTTCGCGGCGTTCGACCTGTTCCTCCTGCAGCGACCGGGCGCCGAGGATGACTACACCGACGTCGAGGTCGAGCGCGCGCGCCGGCATCTCGACGCGATGACGCCGCCGGAGGTCGACCGGCTCGTCGCGACCGTCTCCGCCGGGCTCCCGGGCTCGGAGGAGACGTGGACGCTCGACGGCCTGCGCGCCGAGCTCGCCGCCTACGCCGAGGTGGACGAGGCGTCCCTGCGCGCGGCGCTCGTCGAGTTCCTCGAGGCGATCGTGCCGGTGGCCGAGGAGTGCGGGGTGCGCCTCGGCATCCACCCGGACGACCCGCCGCGCCCCGTGCTCGGGCTGCCGCGCATCATGTCCACCGCCGCCGACGCGCGCTGGCTCCTCGACGCCGTCCCGCACCCCGCGAGCGGGCTCACGTTCTGCACCGGATCCTTCGGCGTGCTGCCCGAGAACGACCTCGTGGCGATGGTGGACGAGCTCGCGCCGCGCATCCACTTCGCGCACCTGCGCTCCACCCGCCGCGAGGCCGACCCGCGTACCTTCCACGAGGCGCACCATCTGGGCGGTGACGTCGACATGGTCGGCGTGATCGAGGCGCTCGTGCGCGAGGAGCGGCGCCGCGAGGAGCACGGCGGCGCCCGGATCCCGATGCGCCCCGACCACGGGCACCTGCTGCTGGCCGAGCAGGCCTCCGAGCGCGCGTCCGCCGTGCCCGGCTACTCCCTGGTCGGGCGGCTCAAGGGGCTGGCCGAGCTGCGCGGCGTGGAGCTGGCGGTGCGGCAGCTCTCCACGTCCGGCTGAGCTCTCCCGCCCGGTTTCGCGACGCCAAGTATGATGGGGAGTATGAGCGCTCCTACGAAGGCATTCAGCAGCAGTCTTCCGGTGCCGGACCTGGAGTTCCTGGAGGACTACGGTCGCCGCCACCAGCTGTCCTCGCGAGCGTCGGCCCTCCGTGCTGCCGTGCGAGCCTTGCGCGAGGCCGAAGCCGAGGACCACTACGTGGCTGCCTTCGAGGAGTGGAACGAGTCCGACGACTCGGCGCTGTGGGAGGGGACCGCTACCGACGGTCTGGAGACTCCGGGTCCATGAGCCTGGCACCGGCCAAGCGGCGGAGCGAGATCTGGGACGTCGAGTTCGATCCGGCGCAGGATGGCGAGGTCGCCACAACCCGTCCCGCCGTGATCGTCTCCAACGACGGGGCGAACCGCGCCGCGGGACGAGCCCGAGAGGGCGGTGTGCTGGTCGTCGTGCCGATCACGTCGAACGTGCGTCGAGTGCTGCCGTTCCAGACGGCCCTCCCGGCGGACGAGCACACCGGGCTGGCTGCCGACTCGAAGACCCAGCCCGAGCAGCTCCGCGCTGTGCACGTCCGGCGTTTCGTCGGACGGCGCGGCTCGTTGTCGGCCGAGCAACAGGCAGCGCTCGACACGGTGCTGATGGACCACCTCGGTCTCTGACGGCGCCCGTCGTGGCCGGGGGATGATGGCCGCGATGAGCACCGACACGACACCGGGTCGCCCGGGCCGCCCGGACCTGGTGGCACGCCGGGCGCGCGCCGCCGTCGCCGCGCTCTTCCTGACGAACGGTGCGCTGTTCGCCAACCTGCTGCCCCGTTACCCCGAGATCAAGGCGGCCCTGGACCTCAGCAACACCGTCTACGGCCTCGCCGTCATCGCCTTCCCCGCCGGCGCGATCGTCTCGGGGTTCGCGACCGCCGCTGCCGTCCGCCGGTTCGGCTCCGCCCGGATCGCCGCCGTCGGCACCGTGCTGACCGCCGTCGGCGTGCTGTGCGCCGGGTTGGCTCCGGCGCTCGGGCTGTTCGTCGCCGCGCTGTTCGCCGCCGGGGCGTCCGACGCGTTCACGGACGTCGGCCAGAACGCGCACGGCCTGCGCGTCCAGCGCCGGTACGGGCGGTCGATCTTCAACTCCTTCCATGCCCTGTGGTCCGTCGGGAGCGTCGTCGGCGGGGCGATGTCCGCCGTCGCGATCGCGCTCGACGTCCCGCTCGGGATCCACCTCGCCGTCTCCGGGGCGATCTTCTCCGCCGTGGCCCTCGTCGCGCTGCGGTACTGCCTGCCCGGCCTCGACGAGCAGGAGCGCGCGGCCGGTGGGCGCACCGGGGACCGGCCGGCCGACGGCGGCGCCCCGGCCGCCGGACCGCGCGGCCGCACGATCTTCCTCCTGGTCGCGTTCGTCGTCGTCGCGATCTCCGGCACCGTGGTGGAGGAGGCGACGAACTCCTGGGCGGCCGTCTACCTGTCCGGGTCGCTCGACACCACCGGAGCGGTCGCGGCCACCGCCTTCATCGCGTTCATGGCGGCCGAGTTCGTGGGACGGGCGACGGGGGACCGGTTCGTGGACCGGTTCGGCCAGCGTGCCGTCGCCCGGGCCGGCGGTCTCCTCGTGGCGGTCGCGATGGGTCTGGCGCTCGCCTTCCCCTCGGTGCCGGGCACCGTCGTCGGGTTCGCGGTCGCCGGCTTCGGCGTGGCCACGGTGATCCCCGCGGCGATGCACGCGGCCGACGAGCTGCCGGGCCTGCGCGCCGGCACCGGGCTGATGGTCGTCACCTGGCTGATGCGCCTCGGCTTCCTCCTGACGCCGCCGTTCGTGGGGCTCGTCTCGGACGCGACCACTTTGCAGGTCGGGCTCCTCGTGGTGCCGGCGGCCGGGATCGCCATTGTGCTGGCCGGTTCGCTGCTGCAGGGACGCCGGACGACCCCCAGGATCGACCTATGACCCACCTGCCGTTCGCCGAGCTGCACCTGCACATCGAAGGGACGCTGGAACCCGAGCTCGTCCTGGAGCTCGCCCGGCGCAATGGCGTCGCCCTGCCGTACGACGACGTCGGCGAGCTGCGTGCCGCCTACGACTTCACCGACCTGCAGTCGTTCCTCGACCTGTACTACGCGAACATGGCGGTGCTGCGCACCCGTCAGGACTTCGCGGACATGACGGCGGCGTACCTCGCGCGGGCCGCGACGGCGGGGGTGCGGCACGCCGAGATCATGTTCGACCCGCAGGCGCACCTGGCCCGCGGCGTCCCGCTGGAGGTGGCGGTCGAGGGGATCGCCTCCGTGCTCGCCACCAGCGAGGACGACCACGGCGTCTCGACGCTGCTCATCGCGGCGTTCCTGCGGGACCGTCCGGAGGCGGAGGCCCTGGACGTCCTCGACGGGCTGCTCGGCATGGGCGCCCCGATCGCCGGCGTCGGGCTCGACTCCGCCGAGATCGGCCACCCGCCGGCGAAATTCGCGAGGCTCTTCGCCCGGGCCCGGGACGCCGGTCTGCACCTCGTCGCCCACGCGGGGGAGGAGGGCCCGGCCGCGTACGTCGCCGAGGCGCTCGACGTGCTGGGTGTGGAGCGGATCGACCACGGCATCCGCGCGCTGGACGACGACGCCCTGGTGTCCCGGCTGGTCGCCGAGCAGGTGCCGCTGACGGTCTGCCCGCTGTCGAACGTCGCGCTGCGGGCGGTCGGCACGCTGGCCGAGCACCCGGTCGTGACGATGCTGGAGCGCGGGCTGAACGTCTCGGTGCACTCCGACGACCCCGCCTACTTCGGCGGCTACCTCGACGACAACCTCGACGCCCTCACGACGGCGGTGGGCCTGACCCGGGCGCACCGCGTGCGGCTCGCCGAGAACTCGCTCCGGGCGTCGTTCCTCCCCGCCGGGCGCCGCGACGCGCTGCTCGCCGAGGTCGCCGCGGCGTCGGACTGAAGGACCGGCCGCCCGCTCGGTCCGTCTCGCACTGCCTGCAGAGCGGCCTTGCGGTAGGACGAAGTCATGGAGTCGAACGGATCGGTGCGACCGTCGCGCCCGCAGGTCGAGGACCCGCGGGTGACGGTCGTCGTCGTCAGCCGCAACCGTCGCGACGAGCTGCTCCGCAGCCTCGGGCACCACCGGGCGCCCGTCGTCCTCGTGGACAACGGGTCGACGGACGGCAGCGCCGAGGCGGTGCGCCGGGCGTACCCGGACGTGGAGGTCGTGGAGCTGGGTCGCAACCTCGGTGCCGCGGCCCGGACGGTCGGCGTCGGACGGGCGCGGACGCCGATGGTCGCGTTCGCCGACGACGACTCGTGGTGGACGCCGGGGTCGCTCCGCGCCGCGGCCGACGCGCTGGCCGGCGCCCCGCGCGTCGGGCTGGTGACGGTCGAGGTCCGGGTGGGGGAGTCGCAGGAGGTGGACCCGTTCACGCGGGATCTGGCCGCCTCGCCGCTGCGGGCCCCGGGACGCTCGCTGCCCGGCCTGCGGGTGCTGGGCTTCATGGGGTGTGCGGCGATGGTCCGTCGCAGCGCGTTCCTCGCGGCAGGCGGGTTCGACGACGTCGTCCGCTTCCCCGGGGAGGAGGAGCGCCTGGCGTGGGACCTCAGCGCGGCGGGATGGGACCTCGTCTACCTGGACGGGCCGGTGGTGCGCCACTTCCCCTCGCCGCGTCGTGACGGCGCGGACGACCGGCGCCGGGGGATCGCCCGTGCCCGCGTGCTGACCGCGACCATGCGCCTGCCCTGGCGGCGGGTCGCCGCCCGCGTCGCGGCGGAGCTGCGGGCCGGGCCGGGCCCGCGGCGAGGCGTGCTCGACGCGGCGCAGGACCTGCGCGCCGCGCTGCCCCGACGGGAGGTCCTGCCGCGCCACGTGCTCGCCGACCTCGACACGCTCGCCGCGGTACCCGCACCGCAGGGCGCCGGCGCCGGGGGGAGGTGACCATGTCCCAGACCGCCACCAGGACGACCGACCGCAGCGACGCGGACGCGCCCGACCCCCGGGTGGGCGTGGTCGTCATCACCCACCAGCGACGCGCGGAGGTGCTGCGCACGCTCGAGACGCTCCGCCGGCTGCCCGAGCAGCCCCGCGTCGTCGTGGTCGACAACGGGTCCACCGACGGCACCGCCGAGGCGATCCGTGCGCAGCACCCCTGGGTGGACCTCGTGGCGAGCACGGAGAACCTCGGGGCCGTCGGCCGGAACGTCGGCGTCGACCGGCTCGACACCCCGTACGTCGCGTTCTGCGACGACGACACCTGGTGGGAGCCCGGGTCGCTCCGGCGGGCTGCCGACGCGCTCGACGCGCACCCCGGCGTCGCCGTCGTCACGGCGCGGATCCTGGTGGAGCCCGGCGGACGGGAGGACCCGGTCGTGGCCGAGCTGCGCCACTCCCCGGTGCCGACCGCCGCCGGCCTGCCCGGCCCCGCGCTGGGGAGCTTCCTCGCCGGTGCGTCCGTCCTGCGCGCCGACGCCTTCCGCGCCGCCGGGGGTTTCCACCACCGGCTGTGGCTCGGCGGCGAGGAGGAGCTGCTGGCCGCCGACCTCGCCGCTGCCGGGTGGGAGCTGTGCTATCTCGAGGCGATGACGCTCCACCACCGGCCGTCGTCGGCGCGGGACCCGCACGCCCGGCGACGCGACGGGATCCGGAACACCCTGTGGTTCACCTGGCTCCGGCGTCCGCTGCCCGCGGCGCTGCGCCGCACCCGCGACCTGGTGCGGTCGCTGCCGCGGGACCGGGTCTCGGCGGCCGGCGTCCTGCAGGCGCTGCGCGGGCTGCCCTGGGTGCTGCGGGAGCGGCGGGCCCTGCCGACCCATGCCGAGCAGCGGTTCCTCGCGCTGGAGGAGTCGCAACGGACCTCGGCCAGCCGCCGGTACGTGAGCTGACCGCGTCCCGGCGCCGGGACGGAGGCGGGGGCCTCAGCGCCCGAACAGCCGGGCGAGGAAACCTCCGGTCGGGGCCTCGTCGTCGTGCCCGCCGCACCACTGCGCGGCGGGGACGCTGCGGCGCACGTCGTCGACGTGCTGGCCGCAGCCGCTCCAGGTGGTCTTGCCGCAGGTGCGGCAGGTGACGGGTCGACACATGGTGGTGCTCCTTCGTCAGGCGAGGGTGAGGAAGAGCTTCTCGAGCTCGGCGGCCGTCAGGCCGTCCTCGGTGGTGTGGTCGGGGTCGGTCAGGCAGTCCTGCATGGCGGTGGAGATGACGGCGTAGCCCGCCTTGTCGAGGGCGCTGGAGACGGCGGAGAGCTGGGTGACGACGTCGCGGCAGGGCTTGCCGGTCTCGACGGCGGTGATGAGGGCGTCGAGCTGGCCGCGGGCGCGCTTGAGCCGGTTGGCGATCTTGCGCTGGGCCGCGGGGTCCGGGATGGCCATGAGGGTGTCTCCTGACGTGTCAGCCGGCGAACGCCGGTTCGTGGGTGGTGAGCAGCTCGTCGGCGGCGGGGCCGAGGGCGGCGCGCAGCGTGAGCATCCCGCCGGACAGCGACGCGGAGTCGAGACCGGCCTGCACCAGGACGCGGTGGGCGATGTGCGACCGCACGCCGGAGCCGCACAGCGCCCGGACGGGCCGGCCGGCGGCGGCCTCCCGGACCTCGTCGAGGCGTTCGCGCAGCTCGGTGTGCGGCACGTTGAGCGATCCGGGGAGGTGACCGGTCGCGAACTCGGCGCGGCTGCGGACGTCCAGGACGAGCGCCTCGGCCGTCACCGCGTCGAGCTCAGCGACGTGCCAGGTCCGCAGCGTGCCGTCCAGCACGTTGCTCGCGGCCATCCCGGCGAGGTTCACCGGGTCCTTGGCGGCGCCGTACGGTGGGGCGTAGGCGAGGTCCAGGTCGATGAGGTCCTCGACGTGCAGGCCGGCGCGGAGCGCGGTCGCGAGCACGTCGATGCGCTTGTCGACCCCGGCACGGCCGACGGCCTGCGCGCCGAGGAGGCGGCCGTCGTCGGCGCCGAAGTGCACGACGAGGTGGATCTGCTCGCTGCCGGGGAACCAGCCGACGTGGTGGCTGGGGTGCAGGTGCAGGGTGTGGAAGGCGGTGCCCGCCGCGGCGAGCGCGGCGCGGTTGGCCCCGGTGGTCGCCGCGGTGAGCTCGCCGACGCGGACGACGGCGGTCCCGACGGCGGCGGGGATCGGCCGCGCGGACGCCGGGCGCAGGACGTGGTCCGCGACGAGGCGTCCGGCACGGTTCGCCGGTCCAGCCAGCGCGACCGGTCGCCGGACGCCGGTGACGGCGTCGGTGCTGACGGTCGCGTCGCCGACCGCCCACACGTCGGGGAGGTTGGTGCGGCCGTGCTCGTCGACGACGATCGCGCCGCGCTCGGTCTCGACACCGGCCCGCGCGAACACCTCGGTGTCGGGCCGGACACCCACGGAGAGGACGACGAGGTCGGCGTCGGCGCGCGTGCCGTCGGCGAGGACGACGACGTCGTGCGCGGCCCCGGGCAGGACCTCGGTGGCGGCGACGCCGGAGCGGACGGCCACGCCGAGCCGCCGGAGCTCGTCGGTCACGAGCGACGCGAGCTCCGGCTCCAGCGGTGGGAGCACGTGGTCGGCGAGCTCGACCACGGTCACGTCCAGGCCTTGCTGGGCGAGGGCCTCGGCGGCCTCCAGCCCGATGAACCCGGCACCGAGCACGACGGCGCGGCGGGCGCCCGCGGTGATCCGCTCCCGCAGGGCGGTGGCGTCGGCGACGGTGCGCAGGGTGCGCACGCGCGGCGAGTCGAGGCCGGGCACCGGCGGCCGGACGGCCTGGGCGCCGGGCGAGAGGATGAGCGCGTCGTAGCGGAGCGTCTCGGTGCCGGCCGCGGTCCGGACGGTGAGGGTGCGGGACGCGGCATCGAGCCCGACGATGTCGTGCCGCGTGCGCACGTCGAGGTTCAGCGCGGCCCGCAGGGACTCGGGGGTCTGGACGAGGAGGGAGTCGGCGGCGGGGATCTCGCCGCCGACGTGGTACGGCAGCCCGCACCCGGCGAACGAGACGTGCTCGCCCCGGTCGAGGACGATGATCTCGGCGCTCTCGTCGAGACGCCGCGCCCGGGCGGCGGCGCTCATGCCGCCGCCGACTCCACCCACGATGACGATTCTCATGCGGTCGACGCTAATACCCCCGGGGGTATTTGTCGAACCGCCTGCTCAGAGGTTCGTGCGCACCACCATCTTGCCGACGTTGCCGCCGCGCATCATGTCCAGGAACGCCTGCGGTGCGTTCTCGATGCCGTCGACGACGGTCTCGTCGTAGGCGATCCTGCCGTCGGCGAACCAGCCCGACATGAGCTCCTGGAACCGGGGGGCGTGGTCCATGTAGCTCGGCAGCGTGAAGCCCTGGAGCGTCAGGCTCCGCGTGACGATGTTGGCCAGGTTGTCCGGCCCGGGCGTGCGCTCGGTGTCGTTGTACTGCGAGATGGCGCCGCACAGGGCGACGCGCCCACCGGTGTTCATGCGGTCCAGCGCCGCTTCCAGGTGGTCGCCGCCGACGTTGTCGAAGAACACGTCGACGCCGTCAGGCGTGACCTCGCGCAGCTGGCGCCGCACGGGCGCGTCCTTGTAGTTGAACGCCGCGTCGTACCCGTACTTGCCGGTCAGCAGCTCGACCTTCTCTGCCGATCCCGCCGAGCCGATCACCTGCGAGGCGCCGAGCAGGCGGGCGATCTGTCCGACGGCGGTGCCCACGGCCCCGGCCGCGCCGGAGACGAACACGGCGTCGCCCTCGCGCAGGCCGGCGACGGCGGTGAGGCCGACGTAGGCGGTGAGCCCGGTCAGGCCGAAGATGCCGAGGTAGAGGGACAGCGGCGCCCCGGGGATCTCCGGCACCACCTGGAAGCCACGGGCGTCCTCCTGGACGACGTCACGCCAGCCGTACTGGTGCTGGACCACCGCGCCGACCGGGACGTCGTCGGACGCGGACTCGACGACGCGGCCGACGGCGCCGCCCGTCATGGTCTCGCCGAGCGCGAAGGGCGGGACGTAGCTCTTGGCGTCGTTCATGCGGCCGCGCATGTACGGGTCGACGGAGACGAACTCGTTGACGACGCGCACCTGGCCAGGCTCGAGGTCGCCGTAGGTGACCTGGACGGTGCGGAAGGTGTCCTCGGTGGGCCAGCCGGTGGGGCGGGCGGCGAGCTGGACCTGGGTGGACGTGACGTCGGACATGAGGGGACCTGCCTTGGTTCGGGTGCGGTTTCCGGTCAGGGTGCGGGGCTGGGGCGAGCGGTTCAGAGGGCGAGGCCGACGACGAGCGCGACGACGGCGAGCAGCGGCAGGACGCCCTGCTTCAGCGCCGCCCCGCGCTTGCCGGGCGAGGAGGCGAACAGCACCAGGGCGGCCGCGGCCATCGACCCGGTGCCGGCGAGCACGAGGGCCGACCCGGCGGCGTCGAGCCCCGAGCCCTCGGCGCCGGCCGCAGCCAGCACGATGCCGACGGCCGTGACGACCGCGAGGAACAGGTTGTAGAAGCCCTGGTTGAACGCCATCTCCCGGGTGGCGGCCGCCTCCTGCTCGCTGGTGCCGAACACCGCGCGGGCGCGCGTGGTCCAGACCACCGACTCCAGCCAGAAGATGTAGACGTGGAGGGCGGCGGCGAGGCCGGCCAGGACGAGTCCGACGACGGTCACGGGTGCTCCCTGCTCGCGCTGCGGTTCTGAAACGATCGGTCCACAATCTATACTGGAACGATCGTTCCAACAACCGGAGGGCAGTGATGGGCAGGGCGCAGGCCTTCGACACCGACCGCGTCGTGCGGGCGGCGCTCGGCGTGTTCTGGCGCTCCGGCTACGAGGCGGCGTCGGTCCCGGCGCTCGAGGAGGCGACCGGGCTGAACCGGTCGAGCATCTACCACGCCTTCGGGTCCAAGCGCGGGCTCTTCGACGCGGCCGTGCAGACCTACCTCGACGACGTCGTCCGGCCGCGCCTGCGCCCGCTGCTCGCCGACCCGGTCGCCCCGGACGCCGTCGTGGACTACTTCACGGGGCTGCGTGACGCGCTCGCGCGCACCGGCGAGATCCAGGCGGACAGCGGCTGCCTGCTCGTCAACACCTCCGGCGCGCCGATCGCCCGCGACGAGGCGGTCCGCCGCACGGTGGCGGACTACCGTGCCGAGCTCCGGGCCGCGCTGGGCCGCGGCGTCGACGCCCGGTTCCCGGCACGCGACCACGCCGAGCGAGACCGGCTCGCCGAGCTGTGCACCTCGCTGGTGGTCAGCGCCTTCGCGCTCGTCCGCGTCGACCCGGACAGCGCCGTGGGCTCGCTGGACAGCGCCCTCGTGCTGCTCGAGGCCTGAGCGCGGTGCCAATCGGTCAGGCGGGTCGGACCGCGGCGAGCGGCGCGGACTCCTCCAGGCGCGCGTCGAGCATGCGCACGGTGGCGTCGACGGTCGCGAGCGTCGAGGCGTCGTGCGACACCAGCAGCGTCGCCGCCGCCATCTCGCGGGCCAGTCCCGTGACCAGCTCGACCACCTGCGTGCCGCGCTCGTGGTCGAGCGCGGAGGTCGGCTCGTCGACGAGCAGCACCTCGGGCCGCCCGACGAGGGCGCGGGCGATCGCGACCCGCTGACGCTGCCCGCCGGACAGCTGCGCGGGCCGCTTGTGCGCGTGGTCGGCCACGCCGACGGTGTCGAGCAGCTCCATGCCGCGCTCGCGCACGCTGGCCGGGCGCTTCCCGCGCAGGTGGGCGTGCAGCTCGAGCTGCTCCAGCGCCGTCAACGACCCGAGCAGCTGCGGCGACTGGAACACCATGCCGATGCGCTCGAGCCGTATGCGCGTCGAGTCGGCCACCGAGGTGTCGGGCGTGAACACGACGTCAGCACCGATGGTGACCGTGCCGCGGCTGGGCCGGGTCAGTCCGGCCGCGACGGCCAGGAGGCTGGACTTGCCGGCCCCGGACGGGCCCAGCAGGGCGGTGGTCGTGCCGGCAGGGACGGTGAGGTCGACGTCCTCGACGGCGGTGAGGGTGCTGTCCCCGTCGGGGTAGACGAGGGTGATGTGCTCCAGGTGCAGGTCCACGGTGTCTCCTTCGCGGGCGATCAGGTTGTCGGGGAGGTCGGGCAGTCTGGTGGTCAGCGGGCGGCGAGGGCCGCGTGCGGGTCGATGCGGGTGATGCGAGCCACCGAGACGCCGGCGCCGACGAGGCCGAGGAGGATCAGGCCCGCGGCGGGCACGAGGGTCGTAGCGGTGGTGACGACGACGGGGACGGCGTCCGGCAGCAGGGTCGCGGCGGCCACAGACAGCCCGGTGCCGACCGCGACGCCACCGACCAGCAGCACCGCGGCCTGTCCGAGGGCGTCGCGCAGCAGGTAGCCGGTGGAGCCACCGAGGGCCTTCAGCACGGCGATGTCGCCGGAGCGGCTGATGGTCCAGACGGTGAAGAACGCGCCCACCACGAGGGCGGAGATGACCAGCAGGAACGCCTGCATCGTGGTCAGCGACGTGTTCTCGCCGGCGAAGGACGACACGGCCGAGCGGGCGTCCGAGGTGGTGACGGTCGCGGTGCCGAGCGTGTCGTCCGCCGCGGCGAGGTCGGCGTCGTCGGTCGTGGTGAGGGCGACGACGGTCGCCACAGGGTCGGCACCGTCGCCGGCGGTCGCGGAGCCGCGGGCGCCGATGTCCTGCCAGTCGTCGAGCGAGGTCCACACGACGGGGGTGTGGGAGAACGACTGGTCGGCGTCCACGGTCGCGGCGACGGTGAGGGCGGTCCCGCCGAGCGTCACGATGTCGCCGGTCTGCGCATCGAGGGCGTCCGCGGCCCCGGGGGTGAGCACGACGGTGCCCGGCTCGACGTCCCCGGCCTCGCCGTCGTCACCCTCGCCGTCAGAACCGGGCACCAGGTTCGTGCCCTCGTCGACGCCGAGCGCGGTCACCGACGCCGTGGTGCCGTCCGTCTCGGCGCGGGTCGTCGCCACGCCCAGCGGGTCGGCGGACTCGACGCCCTCGACGTCGGCCCAGGCATCCCACTGGTCGGCCTCGACGCGCGAGGCGGTGAACTCGGGGGCGTCGTCCTCCGCGGGCATGGAGAACGCGATGTGGTCTGCGGGCAGGTCGGTGACGGCGGACGTCGACTCCCGAGCGAGGCCTGCGGTGAGGGAGGCGAGGAACGTGACGAGGAAGGTGATGAGCACGATCACCACGGACATCAGGACGAAGCGGCCTCGGGCATGCTGCAGATCGCGCAGGGCGACGAACACGGGGAACCTCCACACACGTTGGCTGGGACTGCCTCCAGCCTCGGTGTGGGCAGGCGTGCGGTCATCGCGATCCGGGGTGATCCTGCGGAGCCGAAGGTGTGGTCCGCCGATCAACCTTTCGGACGATGCGCCGCCGCCGGGCCTGGCTACCGTGGACAGGTGATCCGCCACCCCCTGCCGTCGGCGACCCGCGGCGTCATCCAGGGACTGGACGTCCTGATCGCGGCCCTCGTCGTGGTCGCCGTGGTGCAGGCGCCCTCGGGCGTCGGCTGGCCTGTGCTGCTCGTCGCGGGAGCGTTCGGCGCGCTCTACGTCTGGGGTCGTCTGGTCGTGCGGGTGCACGAACGGTCCGTGGACACCCCCAGGGGACGCTGGTGGCCGGACGTCGCGTGGATCGCCGCACTCCTGGTCGCCTGGGCCGCGCTGCTGTGGCTGTCCCCGGCGGCGCTCTGGCTCGCGTTCCCGCTCATGCTGCTGCAGATGCACGCTCTCGGTCCCCACCGCGGCGTCGTCGCGGTCGTCCTCACCGCGGTGCTCGCCGTCGCCGACGGCCTGCTGGTGCAGGCCGACGTCGGCGAGCCCTGGACCGGGTTCGTGCTCGGCCCGGTGCTCGGAGCGGCTGTCGCCGTGGGCGTGGTCAGCGGTATCGAGGCGTTCGTCCGCGAGTCCCAGACGCGCCAGCGCACCGTCGACGAGCTGACCCAGGTGCGCCAGCACCTCGCCCAGGCCGAGCGGGAGCGGGCCGTCACCGACGAACGGGCCCGCCTCGCCCGGGACATCCACGACACCCTGGCGCAGTCCCTGTCCGCGATCGAGCTGCTGCTCCGCGCGGCGGACGACGCCGTCGGCACCGACGACGACAAGGCGCGGGCGCTGATCGAACAGGCGCGCGCCGCGGCGCGCGACAGCCTCGCCGAGGCGCGGCGCGTCGTCGAGGACCTCACTCCCGGTGACCTCGAACGCACCACCCTCGTCGCGGCGCTGCGCCGGGTCGCCGAGCGCGCCGCGACCACCGACGACGACACCGACGACGACACCGACGACGGACGGCGGAGGCCGTTGGCGGTCTCGGTCCGCACCAGCGGCACGCCCCGCCCCCTGCCGGTTCCGCTGGAGACCGCGCTGCTGCGCATCGCCCAGTCCGCACTCGCCAACGTCACCGAGCACGCGGGCGCCGCCCATGCCCGGATGACGGTGACCTATGACGACGACACCGTCACCCTCGACGTCGTCGATGACGGCACGGGGTTCGACGCCGCACGCCTGGGCGACGACCGAGCCCGCGGACGAGGCTTCGGCATCCCCGCCATCCGCTCGCGCGTCCACGAGCTCGGTGGCACCCTCGCGCTGGAGACCAGCCCCGGCAGCGGGACCGCCGTCGCCGTCACCCTGCCCACCCGAGGACCGGAGGACGCCCCATGATCGACGTCGTCCTCGCCGACGACCACCCGGTGGTCCGCGCCGGGCTGCGCGCCGTCGTCGACAGCCAGCCGGACATGCAGGTCGTCCACGAGACCTCGACCGCCGAAGACCTGCTCGCCTGGCTCGACGACGGCGGCCAGGCCGACGTCCTCCTCCTCGACCTGCGCTTCGGCGACGCCCGGATGGGCGGGGCCACGGCCACCGGGACCATCGTGCGCCGGCACCGCACGCCGGTGCTCGTCGTCACCACCTACGGGACCGACGCCGACATCCTCGCCGCCATCGAGGCCGGCGCCACCGGCTACCTCCTCAAGGACGCACCCACCGACGAGCTCGCCCGCGCCATCCGGTCGGCCGCCGCAGGAGAGGTCGCCCTCGGACCGGACGTACAGCGCCGACTCCTCGGCCGGATGCGCCGCCCGAGCGAGAACCTCAGCACACGCGAGCTCGAAGTCCTGCGCCTGGTCGCAGCAGGACGCTCCAACGACGCCATCGCACGCGAGCTCTTCGTCTCCGTCGCCACCATCAAGTCGCACCTGGCCCACATCAACACCAAGCTCGGCACCCGGTCACGTACCGCTGCCGCCGCGACCGCACGCGACCGCGGCATGCTCTGAGCCCGAATCAAAATCCCGAACCTGCCCGAAGTCGGGCAGATTCTGGACACTCGTGCGCGATGAGCGCATGATGAACCGGTGACCGACGCCGAGCTCGTCTCCCGCGTGGCGCTCACGACGGGTCTGAACCCGTCGGAGGCGGCGCGCGTGGTCGAGGACGTCCTCGCCTGGTACTCCGAACCGGTCGAGGACTACGTCCGGCGCCGCCACGCGGCCCTGCAGACCTCGGGGCACCGCAACGCCGAGATCTACGCGCGCATCACCACGGAGCTGCAGGACCGCGTCGTGGCCGCGCCGGAGCTCACCGAGCGCCAGGTCCGCCGGATCGTCTACGGCTAGGTCGCCGGCAGGCATCCACCCCTCACGCCCGTCACCACCCTGGAGCAGCACCCATGTGCGGAATCGTCGGCTACGTCGGCCCCCAGCAGGCAGCGCCCGTCCTCGTCGAGGGCCTGACACGCCTGGAGTACCGCGGCTACGACTCGGCCGGCGTCGCCGTGCTCAACCCGCGCTCGAGCGCCAACCCGTCGCGGGTGGTCCGCGCCCAGGGTCGCGTCCGTGACCTCGAGGCCGCCCTGCCCGCGCGGCTCGCCGGCACCACCGGCATCGGCCACACGCGCTGGGCGACCCATGGCGAGCCCAGCGAGCGCAACGCCCACCCGCACACCTCGGCCGACGGCCGGGTCCACGTGGTCCACAACGGGATCATCGACAACTTCGCGACGCTGCGCAGCCGGCTGGCCGACGACGGCGTCGAGCTCACCTCCGACACGGACACCGAGGTGGTCGCCCACCTCGTGGCGCGCGAGCTCGCGACCGGGCTGAGCCTCGAGGACGCGGTGCGTACCGCCGTCGGGCAGATCGTGGGGACGTACGCCCTCGCCGTGCTCGACACCCAGACCCCCGAGCGGATCGTCGTGGCGCGCAACGGCTCCCCGCTGCTGCTCGGCGTGGGCGACGGCGAGATGTTCGTCGCCTCGGACCCCGCCGCGATCGTGCGGCACACCAGCCAGGTCGTGCTGCTCGACGACGGCGACTTCGCCACCGTCACCGCCGACGGCTTCCACAGCTTCACCGACGGCGAGGAGCGCACGGCGCGGGCCGCCGTCACGATCGACCTCACCGTCGAGGAGCTGGAGCTCGACGGCCACGAGCACTTCATGCACAAGGAGATCCACGAGCAGCCGGAGTCCGTGGAGCGGATGCTCACCGGGCGCCTCGACGACCGCTTCGGCACCGCCAAGCTCGCCGGCCTCAACCTCGAACCGCGGGACCTGCGCCGCTTCGAGCGCGTCAAGGTGCTCGGCTGCGGGTCCGCCTACTACGTCGGCCAGCTCGGGGCCTCGATGATCGAGGACCTGGCGCGCATCCCCGCCGACGCCGAGCCCGCGAGCGAGTTCCGCTACCGCAACCCGATCATCGAGCCGAGCACGCTCTACGTGGTCGTCAGCCAGTCCGGCGAGACCGCCGACACGCTCTTCGCGGTGCGCGAGGTGCAGCGCAAGGGCGGCACCGTCGTCGGCCTCGTCAACGCCGTGGGCTCGTCCATCGCCCGGGAGGTCGACGGCGGGGTCTACCTGCACGCGGGCCCCGAGGTCGCGGTGGCCTCCACCAAGGCGCTGACGCACATGTCGATCGGCTTCGCGCTGCTGGCGCTCACGCTCGGCCGGGTGCACGACCTGTCGTTCGCCGACGGCCGGCGCATCATCGCCGGGCTGCGGGCGATCCCCGGCCAGATCGCCGAGATCCTGGCCGGCGAGGAGGCGCTCGCCGCCGCCGCGAAGGAGCTCTCGACGGCTCCGAGCCTGTTCTTCGTCGGCCGCGTGCGGGGCTACCCCGTCGCGCGCGAGGGTGCGCAGAAGTTCAAGGAGATCACCTACCGGCACGCCGAGGCGTACCCGACGAGCGAGCTCAAGCACGGCCCGCTCGCCCTCATCAGCCCCGAGCTGCCGTCGGTCGCGATCATCCCGGACGACGACCTCGTGGAGCGCAACATCACGGCCGCCCAGGAGATCCGGGCCCGCGGTGGCGCCGTCGTCGCGATCACGCACCCGGGCGTCGAGCTCGGCGACGCGGCGACCTCCCGGATCGAGGTGCCGCGCAACGAGGTCGAGCTCGACCCGATCCTCCTGACGATCCCCACCCAGCTCCTCGGCTACCACGCCGCCGTGGCGCTCGGCGAGGACGTCGACCGGCCGCGCAACCTGGCGAAGTCCGTCACCGTGGAGTGACGCGCCCCGCTACGCGGCGGGGGAGAACTCCCAGTGCCACGGCTCGTAGGGTCCCGCACCGCCCTGGCGGGCCCAGGCCGGGTTGGTCCACCCCGCCGCGGGGCCGTGCTCGGCCAGCCAGGCCCAGCGGTCGCCGGAGTACGACTCCGGGCAGATGTCGATCGCCAGGCCCCAGCCGTGGTTCGACGTGCCCGGGGTGGCCGCCAGGCCCGGCTTCAGGCCCTTGAGCACGACCTGCTGGTCGTAGCTGCGGTAGCCGTCCGTGATGCACATCCGCTCGCCGAACTGCTCGACGTACGCGTCGTTCAGCGCGGCGAGGGCGGTCGCGGCGTCGGCGCGCAGGAGCACCGCGCCGTCCCACGGCGCGCAGAGGTCGGCCGTCGAGAGGCGGCCGTTGCTGCCCTGAGGGTCGATGCTCGGGTCGCAGCCCGGTGGCGGCACGCGCTCGTCCGGCGCGGCCGGTGCCGGCTCGGCCGGCACGATCTTGATCGCGTCCCGGTCGATGCGGTCGCCGTCCCGGGACACCTTGGCCCCCTGGTCGACGACGACGGCCTCCACGGAGCGTGGTGCGCGGGCCGTGCCGGAACGCGAGGCGGCCGCACCGTCGGACCGCTCGGCGACGGCCCGCTCGGCCGCGGCCAGGGTCGCCGGGTCGATGGTCGTGGTGGCGCTGCCCTCGGCGTTGGCCTCCTCCGGCAGGACGGCGGGGGCGACGACGGCGGACGCGGTGGCCAGCGCGAGGGCGAATCCGGCGCCGACCCGGCCAGCGCGGGGCGGACGGGCGGCGCGCGCGGCACCGGTCGAGCGGGTCGGACCGGCTGAGCGGGTCGCACCGGCTGAGCGGGTCGCGCGGGGAGCGCGGGCGGGCGGCTCGGCGAAGTGCCGGCCGCGGCGCGCCCGGCTCATCGGGCCCCCTCGCGGCGGCGCGGGGTCGGGGTGGTGCTGGACGTGGTCGCCCCGCCGGTGCGGCCGGGCGCGCGGGTGTGCCTGGTCATCGTCATCTCCTGTCGCCTTCGGGGTTAGCTGTCGGATTCGGGTCGGAGACTGACCCGGCCGACGCGCACTGCGCGTCGGCTTCACCCCAAGGGCGCCGTGGCGCCCGTCGTTGGTTCCCCCGCCCCGTGTCTGCTTCGGTCGACGACGCACGGTGACAGGGCTCGGCGCCCGCGCGACGTACCCCGCGACCTGGCGAGGTAGGCAGAACCTACCCCGCCGGGACCGGGTTTGTCACGAACGGATAACGGCATGCCGGATGGTGTCTCGGGGTGCGCCTGCGGTGCGCCTCCGGGTGCGCTGCTCCTCGGCGCCTGCCAGGATCGCGAGGACGGCGACCGACGGCGCGGGTGGGGCGGCGACATGGCGGAGCGGACTGACGGGGCTGGCCCCTCGACGGGCACCCGCGTGGGCGTGCTCACCCTCACCGCGATGGTGGTCGGGTCGATGGTCGGTGCCGGCGTGTTCTCGTTGCCGCGCCGCTTCGCCCAGGAGACCGGTGTCGCCGGGGCGATCGTCGCCTGGGCGGTCGCCGGGGCGGGCATGCTCACCCTGGCGCTGGTCTTCCAGCGGCTCGCGGTCCGCAAGCCGGAGCTCGACGCCGGGGTCTACGCCTACGCCAAGGCCGGGTTCGGCGACTACACGGGGTTCTTCTCGGCGGCGGGCTACTGGGCGAGCGCCTGCGTCGGCAACGTGACCTACTGGGTCCTCATCATGTCCACGCTGGGCGCGTGGTTCCCGCAGCTCGGTGCCGGCGACACGCTGCTCGCGGTCGCGCTGTCGTCCGCCGGGCTGTGGCTGTTCTTCCTGCTCGTGCGGCGGGGGATCCAGGAGGCCACGGCGATCAACAGGGTCGTCACCGTGGCCAAGCTGGTGCCGATCGTCGTCTTCGTGCTGATCGCCGTCTTCGTCTTCGACCCGGCCGTCTTCGCCGGGAACTGGGCGGGGGAGTCCTACGGGTCCCTCTTCGACCAGGTGCGCGACACCATGCTCGTGACGGTCTTCGTGTTCCTCGGCGTGGAGGGGGCCAGCGTCTACTCGCGGCACGCGCGCCGCCGGGAGGACGTCGGTCGGGCGACCCTGCTCGGGTTCGGCAGCGTGCTCGCGGTGTTCGCGTCGGTGACGATGGTGTCCTACGGGATCATGCCGGTGGAGGAGATCGCCGAGCTCCGGCAGCCGTCGATGGCCGGGGTGCTGGAGGCCGCCGTCGGTGACGGGGGGACCGCCTTCGTCAGCGTCGGCCTGATCATCTCGGTGCTGGGTGCCTACCTCGCCTGGACGCTGATGGCCGCCGAGGTGCTCTACGTGGCGGCCAAGGACCGCGACATGCCGCGCTTCCTCGCGCGCGCCACCGACCGGGACGTGCCGGTGAACGCCCTGTTCCTCAGCACCCTGCTGTCGCAGGTCGTGCTGGTGGTCACCCTGTTCTCCGCCGACGCGTTCGACTTCGCGCTCGACCTCACCGCCGCGATGTCGGTGATCCCGTTCCTGTTCGCCGCGGCCTACGCGCTCAAGCTCCGCGCGACGCGCGAGACGTACGACGGCGCCCCGCGGGCGACGCTGCGCGCCGACCTGGTGGTGGCGGTGCTGGCGACGGTCTACACCACGTTCCTGGTCTTCGCGGCGGGGCTGTCGTTCCTGCTGATCTCCCTCATCTTCTACGCCCCGGCGACGCTGCTGTTCGCGATGACGCGCCGTGAGCAGGGTCGGCGGGTGTTCGCGCCGGCCGAGCTGGTCGTCTTCCTGGCCGTCACGGCCGGGGCGGTGGCCGGCGTCGTCGGGCTCGTGTCGGGCTGGATATCCCTGTGAGCGAAGGAGAAGCATGACTGCACACGTGGGCGGCGCCGTGACGCACGGCGTCCACTCCGAGGTGGGCCGGCTGCGCAAGGTCCTGGTGTGCGCGCCGGGCCTGGCGCACGAGCGCCTGACCCCGACCACCTCCGACGAGCTGCTGTTCGACGACGTCATGTGGGTCGAGGCGGCCCAGCGCGACCACCTGGACTTCGTCAACAAGCTGACGAACCGGGGCGTCGAGGTGGTGGAGCTGCACGACCTGCTCGCGGAGACGATGGCGCTGCCCGCGGCGCGGTCGTGGCTGCTGGACCGCAAGGTGGTGCCGAACCGGGTCGGGCTCGGGCTCGTGGAGGGCACCCGCGCCTATCTCGACTCGCTGTCGCCGCAGGAGCTGTCCCGGTTCCTGGTGGGTGGGCTGTCCACGGCCGACCTGCCGGGGGACTACCGCACGGGCTACGTGTCGCTCGCCCAGGAAGCGCCGGACGCCCGGGAGTACCTGCTGCCGCCGCTGCCGAACACCCTGTACACCCGGGACACGACGTGCTGGATCTACGGCGGCCTCACGCTCAACCCGCTGTACTGGCGGGCACGCAAGGACGAGACGCTGCTGATGAAGGCGATCTACTCGTTCCACCCGGAGTACCGGGACGCCACGGTGTGGTGGGGGGACCCGGAGCAGGACTGGGGTCAGGCCACGCTCGAGGGCGGCGACGTCATGCCGGTGGGTGCCGGCGTCGTCCTGGTCGGCATGAGCGAACGGACGTCGCGCCAGGCCATCAGCCAGTTCGCCAAGGCGTTGTTCGACGCCGGAGCGGCGCAGCAGGTGGTCGTGGCCGGCATGCCGCGGCTGCGGGCGGCGATGCACCTGGACACCGTGTTCACGTTCGCCGACCGGGACCTGGTCACGGTGCACCCGACCATCGTCGACAGCATCCACCCGTACGTCCTGCGCCCGACCGACCGCTCGCCCGGCGTGGAGGTCACGGACCGCGGGGGCACCCCGTTCGTCGACGTGGTCGCCCACGCCATGGGGCTGGACCGGCTGCGCGTGGTCGAGACGGCGGGGGACGTGTACGCCTCGGAACGCCAGCAGTGGGACTCGGGCAACAACGCGGTGGCGCTCGAGCCCGGGGTGGTCTTCACCTACGACCGCAACACGCTCACCAACGCGGCGCTGCGGCGCGCGGGCGTCGAGGTCATCACGATCGTCGGCGCCGAGCTCGGTCGCGGGCGCGGTGGCGGGCACTGCATGACGTGCCCGATCGTGCGGGACCCGCTGGACTGAGCGCTCACTCCCGGTAGGCCGCGGCGAACGCGGGCGACGGCTCGATCGGCTGGATGACGTCGACGAGGACGCCGTCGGGCGCCTCGACGATGAAGTGCCGCTGCCCGAAGTCCTCGTCGCGCAGCGCCAGCACGGGCTCGAGGCCGTGCTCCGCGACCAGACGGCGGTGCTCCGCGTCGACGTCGGTCACCTCGAGGTTGAGCAGCAGTCCCTGGACGGGGCGGCCGAACCCGGCGGGCACGGTGGGGTGCGCGGCGTCGAGCAGGGCCAGCTCGAACGCGCCGCGACGCAGGCTCACGTACCAGTCGGCCTCGAACGTGGTCTCGAAGCCGAGGACGCGGCGGTAGAAGTCGGCGGCGGCGCTCACGTCCGCGGACATGAGGACGGGGTAGAAGCTGGTGGCGGTCATGGCGCTCCTCGGCTCGATACGTACACTGCGTATGTCAACCACTATACATACGCTGTGTATGCCAGGAGGACCCATGCCACGCGCCACCGCCGCGGCCGCCGCCGAGACGGCCCGGCGTCTCGTCGAGATCGCCGCCGACCTGTTCGCCGAGCGGGGCTACGCCGCCGTCGCGCTCGACGACGTCGCCGCCGCGGGCGGGGTGACGCGGGGGGCCGTCTATCACCACTACGGGAGCAAGGCCGGCCTGTTCCGGGCGGTGACCGCGCACCTGCAGCGAGAGGTCGCGGCGGCTCTCGTCGAAGCCGCAGAGGCCGCCGACGGCGGACCCGCGGACCGGCTGCGGGCCGGGAGCCACGCGTTCCTCGACGCGATCACCGCGCCGCGGATGGTGCGCATCCTGCTCGTCGAGGCGCCCGCCGTCGTCGGGTGGCAGGAGTGGCGGGCCCGGGACGCCGAGTCGTCGGCCGTCCACCTGCGGGAAGCCCTCGCCGAGGCGGGGGTGCCCGCGGCCCTGCTCGACGCGCTGACCGCTCAGCTCTCCGGCGCGATGAACGAGGCTGCGCTGTGGCTCGCGGAGCGCGACGGCGACGCGGGAGCGCGCGACGCCGCGCACCGGGCGCTCGACGTCCTGCTCGACGCGGTGGCGCCGCCGCCCTGACGCGCGGGGGGCGCGCAGCGTCACGATCTGCGGGTGCAGAAGTGGCCCGACATTTGCTTGACAGCAAACAGAAGTCGCGTAGTGTGCGCGACATGGTCAATGATGACGACGTCCGTGGAACCCGTACCGGTGTCTGGTTCATCGGCGCTCGCGGCTCGGTCGCGACGACCGCCACCGTGGGCGCGCTCGCCCTCGCGCGGGGCGGCACCGCGCCGACCGGTCTGGTCACGGAGCTCGAGGAAGTGTCCCGAGCAGGGCTGCCGGCCCTCGACGGCCTGGTGTTCGGCGGGCACGACCTCGCCGGCAGCATGGTCGAACGGGCCCACGAGCTCGCGCGCTCGGGCGTGGTGCCGCCCGGCACGGTCGCGGAGGTGCTCGACGAGCTCGCCGAGATCGACGCCCGGGTCCGCCCGGGCGCCACCGGCGCCGCGGACCGGGCCACCACCGACCGGCTCGAGCAGGACCTGCGGTCCTTCCGGGCCGAGCACGACCTCGACCACCTCGTCGTCGTCGACGTCTCCAGCACGGAGCCGCCCTCGCCCGAGGCGGCCCGCATAGGCAGCCTCGACGAGCTCGACCGCGCCCTCGACGCCGGGACCGCGGCCCTGCCGCCGTCGTCCCTCTACGCCTACGCCGCGTTCCGGGCCGACTGCCCGTTCGTGGAGTTCACGCCGTCCACCGGCCCGCACGTGCCCGCGCTCGAAGAGCTCGCCAAGGCCCGCCACCTGCCGTGGGCGGGGCGGGACGGCAAGACCGGCGAGACCCTGCTCAAGTCGGCGCTGGCGCCCATGTTCGCGATGCGCTCCCTCGAGGTCCGCTCGTGGGCGGCGTTCAACATCCTCGGGGGCGGGGACGGCCGGACGCTCGCGGACCCCGCCGCCGCGGCCAGCAAGACCGCCACGAAGGCCATGGCGCTCGAGGCGATCCTCGGCTACCCCGTCGACGGGCCGGTCCGGATCGACCACGTCGCCGACATGGGTGACTGGAAGACCGCCTGGGACCACGTCTCGTTCGAGGGCTTCCTCGGCACCCGCATGCGCATGCAGGTCACCTGGGAGGGCTGCGACTCCGCGCTCGCCGCGCCGCTGGTCCTCGACCTCGCCCGCCTCCTGGCCCGGGCGCAGCAGGCCGGCCAGTGCGGCCCCGTCGCCGCGCTCGGGTTCTTCTTCAAGGAGCCGCTGGGCGGCACCTCGCACGCGCTCACCGACCAGTGGCAAGCGCTCACCCGCTGGTGCGCCGAGCTGGCCGCCGACGCCGACCCGGCCGCCGACGCCGACGCGGCGGTCGCGCCGTCCGACGGCGTCGCATGAGGTGGCGCGACCTCGCCGAGCTCGTCCGGCTCCCCGCGGCGCTCACCGTCCCCGGTGACACGCTGGTCGGCGCCGCGGCCGCAGGCTGGCCGAGCGGGCGGCGCACGGCGGCGCTGCCCGTCGCCTCGGCGGCGCTCTACTGGGCGGGTATGGCCCTCAACGACTGGTCGGACCGGGAGCTCGACGCCGTCGAGCGCCCGGAGCGCCCCGTCCCGTCGGGCCGCGTTGCGCCGAACGAGGCGCTGGGTACCGCCGCCGCGCTCACCGGCGTCGGGCTCGCGTTCGCCGCGGTGGCCGGGCGCCGGCCGCTCGCCGTGGGGACGGCGCTGGCAGCCGCGGTGTGGACGTACGACCTCGTCGCCAAGCCGACGGCGGCCGGTCCCGTGGTCATGGCGTCGACCCGGTTCCTGGACGTGCTGATGGGCGCCGGCGGCCGACGCGCCGCCCTCGCCCCGGCGGCGGCGCTGGGCGTGCACACGCTCGCCGTCACCGCGGTCTCGCGGGGCGAGGTGCACGGCACGACCGTCGGCACGGCCCGCGCGGCCGTGGCCGCCACCGTGGGCACGGGCACCGCGGCAGCCCTCGGCGCGCTGGTGGGTGCGCGCCGCGACACCGGCCGCGGCGTGGTGACGTCGGTCGCCGGACCTGCGCTCGCCGCCACGTACGTGGCCGCCGTCCTCCCGGCCCAGGCCGACGTCGTCCGGGCGCCCGACGCCGGGAACGCCCGGCGCGCGACCGGCGTCGGCATCCGCGGGATGGTCCCCCTCCAGGCGGCGCTGCTCGCCGGGCAGGGCGCCGTCGGCGCCGCGCTCGCCCTCCTGGCCGTGGTCCCGCTGGCGCGGGCCGGCGCCCGGGTGGTGAGCCCCACGTGATCACCCTCGCGTACGGGACCAACGGGCTGACCGACCACCGCCTCGACGACGCGCTCGGCCTGCTCGCCGAGCACGGGTACGGCGGCGTGGCCCTCACCCTCGACCACATGCACCTGGACCCCCTGGCGCCCGGTCTCGTGGCCCGGACGGCGCTGGTGCGGGGGATGCTCGAGCGCCACGGACTGCAGGTGGTCGTCGAGACCGGCGCTCGCTACGTGCTCGACCCGCGCCGCAAGCACGAGCCGACCCTGCTGTCCGACGACGGCGCCGAGCGTCGGCTCGACCTGCTGCGCACCGCCGTCGACGTCGCCGCGGACCTCGGGTCGCGGGTCGTCCACCTGTGGTCCGGGATCCTGCCGGCGGGCACCGCGCCGGCGACGGGGCGGGCGCGCCTGCGGGCCGGCCTCGAGGAGCTGCTCCCCGTCGCGGAGGCCGCGGGGGTCGTCCTCGCGTTCGAACCCGAGCCGGGGATGCTCGTCGAACGGGTCGACGACGTGCTCGACCTGCGCCGCGCGCTCGGCGACCCGGACGCCCTGCGGCTCACCGTGGACGTCGGTCACCTGACCTGCGTGGAGGACGCCCCCGGCCCCGACGTGGTGCGGCGGGTGGCGGACCTGATCGCCCACGTGCAGGTGGACGACATGGTGCGTGGCGTGCACGAGCACCTCGAGCTCGGCACGGGGGCGGTCGACCTGCCCGGAGTCCTGGCTGCGCTGCACGAGTCCGGGTTCGGCGGCCTGGCCGCCGTCGAGCTGCCCCGCCACTCGCACGCCGCCGCACGGCTCGTCGCATCGAGCGCCGAGGCGATCCGCGCCGCGGCGCACGCGGCGGACGTCCCGCTCCGGGAGCGGGCCCCGCTCCAGACCCAGGAGGTGACCAGATGACCGCCGAGGAACGCCTCGCCGCACTCGTCGAGGAGGTCCGGCACGACCCCGCGGCGCTGCCGCTGGCGTCCGCCCGGGCCGCCCGGGTCGTCGGGCGTGGCCCCGGCCTGGACGGCCGCCGAATCGAGGACGTCGCCCGGTCCCGGCTGCTGGTGACCGCCTGCGAGGCGGTGGGGCCGGACGGGGCGGCCGACGTCGTCGCCGCGCAGTACGCCGTGGGTGACGCCGACGAGCGCCGGGCCGTGCTGATGGCGCTGCCCGAGCTCGCCGACCGAGGGATCGGCGACGGCGCGGTGCCCGTCGTCCTCGACGCGCTGCGCACCAACGACACCCGGCTCGTGGCCGCCGCCATGGGGCCGTACGCCGCCGCGCACCTGCCGGCGGACGCCTGGCGCCACGGCGTCCTGAAGTGCCTCTTCACCGGCGTGCCGCTCGCCGCGGTCGCGGACCTGGACGTCCGCCGGGACGCCGAGCTGGACCGCATGGTCCGCGCGTTCGCCGAGGAGCGCGAGGCCGCCGGCCGCGACGTCCCCGCGGACGCGCACCGGCTGCTGGCCGCCGCCGACCGCTGACCGAGCTGACCGACCGATCCCTCCGCGACGCCGCGGACCGACCCGAGGAGAGTGCCGTGCGCATCTTCGACCCGCACATCCACATGACCTCCCGGACGACCGACGACTACGAGGCGATGCACGCCGCCGGGGTGCGCGCCGTCGTCGAGCCCGCGTTCTGGCTGGGCCAGCCGCGCACGTCGGTCGGCTCGTTCGTCGACTACTTCGACGGTCTGCTGGGGTGGGAGAGGTTCCGGGCCGCGCAGTTCGGCATCGCCCACCACGCCACCATCGCGCTGAACCCGAAGGAGGCGAACGACCCGCGGCTGCTGGAGGTCCTCGACCTGCTCCCGCGCTACCTGGAGAAGGACGGCGTGGTCGCCGTCGGCGAGGTCGGCTTCGACTCGATGACCGACGCCGAGGAGAAGGTGATGGTGCGCCAGCTCGAGCTGGCCGGGGAGCACGACCTGCCGGTCATGGTGCACACCCCGCACCGCGACAAGGTGGCCGGCACGCGGCGCACGCTGGAGATCGTCGGCCAGGTCGGCCTGCCGCCGGAACGGGTGCTCGTGGACCACCTCAACGAGAAGACCGTCGACCTGGTCGACGACGCCGGGTGCTGGGCGGGCTTCTCGGTCTACCCGGACACCAAGATGGACGAGGACCGCATGGTCGCGATCCTGGACCGCCGTGGCCTCGACCGGGTGCTGGTCAACTCCGCCGCTGACTGGGGCCGCTCGGACCCGCTGAAGACCTACCGCACGGGGCAGGCCATGCTCGCGGGCGGCTACTCCGACGACGACGTGGACCGCGTGCTCTGGCGCAACCCGGTCGCGTTCTACGGCCAGAGCGGGCGGCTGCTGCTCGACGACGTCACGGACGACGCCGGGGACTTCGCGGGCAACACGCTCCAGCGCGGGGAGCCGCTGGCGCCGGGTGGCGCGTCCACCGCGGGTTCGGAGGGCTGAGCCGTGCGCCTGCGTCACCCCGACGGGACCGTCCTGCACGTGTCCTACGGCACCAACGTCCACCCGGCGCAGGACGTCGACGGGCTCGTCGAGCAGGTCCGCCGGTTCGCAGGTCCGGTCCGGCGCCGGCTCGGCGTCGACCGCCTGGGCCTCGGCCTGTGGCTCCCCGCCGAGGCGACGCGTCGGCTCGCGGCCGACCCCGCCGCCGTCGGTCTGCTCCGCAAGGCGCTCGACCGGGAGGGCCTGGAGGTCGTCACCGTCAACGCGTTCCCGTACGGCAACTTCCACGCGCCCGTGGTCAAGAAGGCGGTCTACCGCCCGGACTGGACCGAGGACGACCGGCTGCACTACACCCTCGACTGCGCGCAGGTGCTCGGCGACCTGCTGCCCGACGACGTCGCGCGGGGCAGCATCAGCACCCTGCCGCTGGGCTGGCGCGAGCCGTGGGACGCCGCCCGGGCGCGGGCGGCCCGCGAGCGCGTCGACCGGCTGGCCGAAGGCCTCGGCGCGCTCGAGGACCGGACGGGCCGGACGGTGCGGGTCGCGTTCGAGCCCGAGCCCGGCTGCGTCGCCGAGACCACCGAGGGGCTCGCCGAGCACCTGGACGGGGTCGATACCGAGCGCCTCGGTGCCTGTGTGGACCTGTGCCACCTGGCCACGGAGTTCGAGGACCCGGCCGAGGCGCTCGCGAACCTGCACGGCGCGGGGCTGGCCGTGGTCAAGACGCAGGTCTCCGCCGCGCTGCACTGCGACGACCCGACGGACCCCGAGGCGCTGGCCGCGCTGGAGGAGTTCGTCGAGGCCCGGTTCCTGCACCAGGTGCGCGAGCAGCGGGACGCGTCCGTGCAACGCCGCGACGACCTGCCGGACGCGCTGGGCCGGACCGGTCCCGCGGACGCTCTAACGGGGGAGGGGCCGTGGCGGGTGCACGTCCACGTGCCGCTCCACGCGGACCCGCGCCCGCCGCTGCGGAGCACGCGAGACGTGCTCACGGACGCGCTGGGGCTCCTGGTCGGGGGCGCCCACCCGCTCGTGGACCACCTGGAGACCGAGACGTACACGTGGTCGGTGCTGCCCGCGCACCTGCGGCCCCGCGACGACGACGGCCTGGTGGCCGGCATCGCGGCGGAGCTGGACTGGACGCGCGCGCAGCTCGTCGACCGGGGGATGGAGGTCCTGTGAACCGGATGCTGGTGCTCGACGTGGTCGGGCTGACGCCGCGCCTGCTGGAGCACATGCCGCGCCTGCGGGCGCTGGCCGAGGGGGGCGGCCGGGCCGAGCTGGGCACGGTGCTCCCGGCCGTCACGTGCTCGGTGCAGTCGACGTTCCTGACGGGCCGGCTGCCGCGGGACCACGGGATCGTCGGCAACGGGTGGTACTTCCGCGACCTCGGCGAGCCGCTGCTGTGGCGTCAGCACCACCGGCTGGTGCAGGGAGAGAAGGTCTGGGAGACGATCCGTCGCGAGCAGCCGGGCTACCGGGTCGCCAACGTGTGCTGGTGGTACGCGATGGGGTCGACGGCGGACACGACGGTCACGCCGCGCCCCGTCTACCGGGCGGACGGGCGCAAGGAGCCGGACTGCTGGACGTGGCCGCCGGAGCTGCACGACGAGCTCGAGGCCGAGCTGGGGCCGTTCCCGCTGTTCACCTACTGGGGGCCGACGGCGGGCATCGCGTCCTCGCGGTGGATCGTCGCGGCGGCCCGCAGGCTGCTGCCGGACCACGACATGACGCTGGTGTACGTGCCGCACCTCGACTACGACCTGCAGCGGTTCGGGCCGGACGGCCCCGAGGCGGTGGCGGCCGCGCAGGCGGTGGACGAGGTGCTGGCACCGCTGCTGGACGACGCCGAGCGGACCGGGACCACCGTCGTCGCGCTCAGCGAGTACGGGATCACGGCGGCGCGCCGTCCGGTGGACGTGAACCGGGCCCTGCGCCGGGCCGGGCTGCTGCACGTGCACACGAACCCCACCGGCGAGCTGCTGGACCCGTGGACGTCGCGGGCGTTCGCCGTCGCGGACCACCAGGTGGCGCACGTCTACGTGCCCGACGCGGACGACCTGGCCGAGGTGTCCGAGCTGCTGGCGGCCCTGCCGGGCGTGGCCGAGGTGCTGGACGCCGCAGGCCGCGCGGCGTACGGCCTGGACCACGAGCGGGCCGGGGACCTCGTCCTCGTCGCGGAGCCGGACGCGTGGTTCACGTACTACTACTGGCTGGACGACGAGCGGGCGCCGGACTTCGCGCGGTCGGTGGAGATCCACAAGAAGCCGGGCTTCGACCCGGCCGAGCTGTTCTGGGACGGCCCCTGGGCGAAGGTGCGGGCGGCGATGCACGTGGCCCGCAAGAAGCTCGGCCTGCGCTCGTCGATGCGGGTGGTGCCGCTCGACCCGGCGCCGGTGCGCGGCACGCACGGCCGCCTGCCCGCCGATCCGGCGGACGGTCCGGTGCTGCTGTCCTCGGTGCCCCTCGACGGCACGGAGCGGCTGGAGGCGACCGAGGTGCGGGACCTGCTGCTCAGGCTGTCGCGGCGGCGGAGTCCGGTGGGCTGACGGCCTCCCCGGTGAGCAGCTCCGGGTGGGCGAAGGCGTGCTCGGCGGCGGAGTGCGCGCCGCCGAGCACGCCGGCCCGCGGCCCGGCGATGCTGGTGACGACCCGCAGGTGCTGCGTCGCGAGCGGCAGCGACCGCGCGTAGACGATCTCGCGGATGCCGGCGATGAGGTGCTCCCCGGCGCGGGACATGGACCCGCCGACCACGACGGCGGACGGGTTGAGCAGGCTGACGCAGCCGGCGAGCACGGCGCCGATGGACCGGCCGGCCTCCCGCACGGCCGCAGCGGCCCGGAGGTCGCCGTGCCGGACGAGCTCGACGACGTCGTTGGTGGTCTCGGCCGTGAGCCCCTGCGCGGCGAGGCGGGCGGCCACGGCGCCGCCGCCGGCGATCGCCTCGAGGCAGCCGGTGTTGCCGCACGTGCACGGGACAGGGTCCGCGCCGGGCACGGCGATGTGGCCGAGGTCGCCGGCGCTGCCCTGCGCGCCGCGGTGGATCCTGCCGTCGGCGACGATGCCGGAGCCGATGCCCGTGGCCACCTTGACGTAGAGCAGGTGCCCGACGGCGGGCAGGGCGGTGGCGTGCTCGCCCAGGGCCATGAGGTTGACGTCGTTGTCGACGAGCACGGCGAGGTCGCCCAGCCGGTGTCGGAGCGCTCCCACGACATCGCTGCCGTCCCAGCCGGGCATGATCGGCGGCTTGGTGGGGCGCCCCGTGGTGTGGTCGACCGGTCCCGGCAGGCCGACGCCCAGGCCCACCACGTCGCGGAGCGGGCGGTCGAGGCGGGCGACCAGGCCCGTGACGACCTCGGCCACCCGGTCGAGCACGACGTCCGGGCCGTCGGCGATGTGGAGCTGCTCCATGTGCTCGGCGAGCTCGCGGCCGGTGAGGTCGGTGACGGAGACCCGGGCATGGGTGGCCCCCAGGTCCACCCCGACGACGAGCCGCGCGGCGGGGGCGAGGGCGAACGTCGCCGCGGGCCTCCCTCCGGTCGAGCCCGCGTCGCCGACCGGCGCCACGAGGCCGAGGCGCAGGAGCTCGTCGATGCGCGCGGACATCGTGGAGCGGGAGAGCCCGGCCGTGCGTGCGAGCTCGGCGCGGGTGCGGTATCGCCCGTCGCGGAGCAGCCGCAGGACGGCACCGAGCTCGGGTGCCGAAACGGTCGCCATGGGCAAAGTCAACCACATTGTCGGTGTGCTGTAAGGGAAGTTGTGCTTCGGGAAGTCATCTTTTGCTTGACCGCTGGCATAAGTGGGTTAGAGTCGTGCCATGGTCAGGGAGGACCGCGCAGCACTGCCGCTGCCGAACAGACATCGCGAGCCCGCGGGACGGGCCTCGTGACTCAGCGTGGGCGGACGGGCCCCGCCCGCGACGCGACGAGCCCGTCGGAGCGCACGGCGCACCGCGGTGACGGGTGCCAGGGCTCCGAGCCCGTCACCACCCCTCGCAGCGCAGGACGGCAGAACCGACGCTGCAGCCACCGGACGTGAGCGCACCCCGCCGAGGACCCGGGTCCGTCGTGCCAGCGACGGGGGTCCGCGGCGGGGCACTCACGCACCTCATCCACAGGAAGGTAGTGCGATGGTCAATTCTAGACGTTCACGGGTCTCCGTGGCGCTGGCCACGATGCTCGCGCTGGCGGTGCCGGCAGCGGCCGCGGCGCACGACGGCGTCGACCACGGCGCGGAGCCGGGCGCCGAGGCGGCGCTCGACTGGTCCAACTACGAGAAGGTCCTGCTCAGCAAGAACACCGGCGAGCCCATCGGCATGGCCGTGATGCCGGACGGCAGCGTGCTGCACACGGCCCGGGACGGCGCGGTCCGGCACACCGACCCGTCGACCGGCGTCACCGAGGTGGTCAACACCGTCGACGTGTACGCCAACTCCGAGGACGGCATGCAGGGCATCGCCCTCGCGCCCGACTTCGCCGAGTCCGGCTGGGTGTACCTCTACTACGCCCCGCGGGTCATGGAGGGCGACGACTACCCGACCACGACGCCGTCGGGCTCCGCCCCGAACTCGCTGCCCGAGGGCGAGGACGAGTCCTACTGGGACCAGTGGAAGGGCTACAACCAGCTCTCGCGCTTCCAGTGGGACGCCGAGGCGCACGCCCTGGACCTGAGCACCGAGCAGAAGATCCTGCAGGTCGAGGTCCAGCGCGGTCAGTGCTGCCACGTGGGCGGCGACATCGACTTCGACGCCGAGGGCAACGTCTACCTCTCCACGGGCGACAACACCCCGGCGAGCACGCCCGGCGCCAACGGGTTCACCCCCATCAACAACGCCCCCGGCATGAACCCCGGGTTCGACGCCCGGCGCGGTGCCGGCAGCACGAACGACCTGCGCGGCGCGATCCTGCGCGTGCACGTCGAGGAGGACGGCAGCTACACCATCCCCGAGGGGAACCTGTTCGAGCCCGGCACCGAGGGCACGCGCCCCGAGCTGTTCGTCATGGGGCTGCGCAACCCGTTCCGCATCGACGTCGACGACGTCACGGGCGCCGTGAGCTGGGGCGACTACGGTCCCGACTCCGGCGTCGCGAGCGACGAGCGCGGGCCGATGGGCTACGTCGAGTGGCAGAGCACGACGACGCCGCTCAACGGCGGCTGGCCGTACTGCCACGGGCCGAACACCAACTACAACGAGTGGGACTACGCCACGGCCACGCCCGGAGAGTGGTTCGACTGCGAGGCCGGGGCCGAGAACAGCTCCACCTGGAACACCGGGCTCGACGTCCTGCCGCCGGCGACCGCGCCGCAGGTCTACTACGGCGACAACCCGGGCGACCAGCCGTTCGACGAGTTCGTGGAGTTCGACGCCCAGGGCGGTCAGGGACCGATGGGCGGGCCCACGTTCCACCACGACCCGGAGGGTCCGGACTCGCAGTGGCCGGAGTACTGGGACGGCAAGGCCTTCATGTACGAGTTCTCCCAGGACTACATCGCCGGCCTGACCATCCCGGACCAGGACGGCCCGGTGACCCACGTCGAGCACGTGCTGCCCAACGACGCACTGACGGACAACGTCCAGGCGATCACCGACGGGCCGATCGACATGGAGTTCGGGCCGGACGGCTCGCTGTACGTCCTCGACTACGGCAACGGGTTCTTCCGCCAGAACCCCGAGGCAGGCCTGTACCGCATCGACTACGCCGAGGGGAACAAGTCGCCGACGGCGCAGATCTCCGCCGACCCGGTCTCCTCGTCCCAGGCGCCCCTGACCGTCACCCTCGACGGGTCGGGCTCCTCGGACCCGGAGGGCGCCGAGCTCACCTACGAGTGGGACCTCGACGGTGACGGCACCTTCGACGAGACCGGCGCGCAGGTCACCACGACCTACACGGAGCTGGGCCAGTACACCGTCCGGCTGCGCGTGACCGACCCGGCCGGGCGGCAGGGGCTCACGTCCCAGCTCGTCACCGTCGGCAACGTCGCCCCGACCCTGTCGGCCGACCACCCGGCCGACGGCGGGTTCTTCGCCTGGGGCGACGCCGTGCCGTACGCGTTCAGCACCTCGGACCCGGAGGACGGCGACGAGACGGTCTGCTCCGAGCTGTCCTGGACCTTCGGGCTGGGGCACGACACGCACGCGCACCCCGAGGTCCTCGGCAGCGGGTGCTCCGGCGCCTGGGCGACGCCCGCCGACGCCCCGGAGCACGGGGCGACGGAGAAGCTCTACGGCGTGGTCGTCGCGAACTACACCGACCAGGGCAACGGCGACATCCCGCCCGCCCAGGACGAGGTGTCGCTGCTGCTCAACACCTTCACGCAGGAGGCGGAGCACGCCGACGTGCTCGAGGGTGTCGAGGTCGTGGCCGACGACTCGGCCGGCGGGCTGTCCAAGGTCACGTCGTTCGGCGCCGGCGACCACCTCGCCTGGGACCCGGTGAACTTCACCGGGATCGACGGCGTCGACGTCCGGGGTGCCGGGACCGGCACCGTCGAGCTGCGCTGGGGTGCGGCCGACGCCGAGCCGTTCGCGACGGCGGACCTCGACGCCGCAGGATGGTCCACGGTCGCGGCCGACGTCGCCGCGTTCCCCGAGGGCACGGGTGAGCTGTTCGTCACCTCCACCGGGGGCGTCGAGCTCGACACCCTGACCTTCCAGGGGCCGGGCGTCACCGACGTCACGGCGCCGGAGGCCACGGTCACGCTCGACCCGGCCGAGCCCACCGGCGACAGCGGCTGGTACACCGGACCGGTCGAGGTGCAGCTCGAGGCCACCGACGACGGGCAGATCGGCGACGGCGAGGTCTCCACCGACGGTGGGCAGACCTGGCAGAGCGTCCGGCACCCGTGGTTCGGCACGCTCCAGCCGTTCACGCTCGACGAGGACGGCGTCCACGAGGTCCTCTACCGGGTCTCCGACACCGGCGGCAACGTCTCCGAGACCGGCTCGGTGACGGTGTCCGTCGACGCCACGGCCCCCGAGGTGGCCGTCACCGGCGTCGCCGACGGGGACGAGCCCGGCTCGTCGCAGACCGTCGAGCTCGGGACCGAGGCGACGGACGCGACGTCCGGTGTGGCGTCGTCGGCCCTGACGCTCGACGGCGAGACCGTCGAGGCCGGGGCGATCGACCTGTGGACGCTCGACCTGGGCGAGCACGAGGTCACCGCGACCGCCACCGACGAGGCCGGGAACACGACGGAGGTGACCGTGTCGTTCACCGTCACGACCTCGTTCGGCGACCTGGCTGCCCACCTCGAGCGGCTCCAGGAGGGCGGCGAGCTCTCGTCGTCCGAGGCCGCCCGCCTCTCGGCGTTCCTCGGCCAGGCCGAGCGGCACGCCGACGCCGGCCGGGACCGCCAGGCGGCGTCCGCGCTGCAGCGGTTCGTCGACGCGACCGACGAGGAGGTGCTCGTCCGCGACGCCGAGGCGCTCGTCGCGCAGCGGGGCTGAGCCGTCGACGGGGCGGGGCCGCACGGCCCCGCCCCGTCCGGCGGTTCCTGCGCGTCGGGGAATAGCAGCAGCCGTTCCCGGGTTCGAACAGCCGGAAGAGCACCCGACCCCGAGGACACCCGCATCCACCCGAGCCAGCCCCGTACCACCCTGCCGCCCCGCCGCGAGGAGACCGCCATGCCCACCGCCGCCCTGGAGGACCTCGCCTCCCTGCCCACCGCCCAGCTGCTGACGAGCGACGGTGCAGGGCCGGGCAGCCCGGCCTGGCTGGTGTCGCTCGGTCGCGACCTCTACATGCGGTCCGCCCCCGGCGGGGAACGGCTGCGACCGGGCGGCGGCCGCGCACGCGTCCGGGTGGCCGACGTCGTGCACCACGTGACGCTCGCCGAGGTGGCGCCCGAGGTGCACGGCCTGCTCGACGACGCCTACCGGGCCAAGTACGGGCACTGCACCCCGGACCGGGTCTCCGACGTCGCGGCGGCCACGACGTTCCGCGTCAGCACCCGCCGGCCGTCGTTGTGGGAGCGCACGGCGCCCCTGCTGGACCGCGGGCAGGCGTGGTGGGACCGGGTCCGCCCGGTGCGCGGTGAGGCGCGCGCCGGCGAGGTGCCCTGCCCGACCTGCTGAGCCCTCAGCCGGCGACCCGGCGGACGTCGGCGGCCGGGACCGCGTCCCACCAGCGGCGGTACCGGCGGTAGACCGTCGGCTCCCGGTCCGCCAGGAACGCCTGCAGCCCGTGGGCCTCGACCTCCAGCGCCGACCAGGCGGCACGGTCGAGCGGCTCGAACACCGCCACGTCCACGCCGTCCTCCGTGGCCCGCCACACTCCGGCCACGCGGCCGTCCACCAGCACGGTCGGCAGGGTGTCCCCGTTGCGGCGGACGACGTGCGGGCGGTGCGCGTCGGCGACGACGCGGTTCCGGTCCTCGTGAGCGAGGACGACGCTCTCCCACATGCCGAGCAGGCGCGGGGGTGCCGGCGTCGCCGGGTCGGGCCGTGGAGCGTCGGGGAGGTCGAGCAGCTCCCTCCCGTCCGGTCCCTCGACGACGACGAGCTCGTCGCGCAGCGCCGCGACGGCGGGCCGGGTGAACGGCCGCCGCAGCATCGTGAACCGGGCGAAGTCGGCCTCCGACGCCGGGCCGAACGCCGCGAGGTAGCGCCGCAGCAGGTGCACGACCGCCGGGTCGTCGCCGGGCGGCGGGTCGTCCGCGGCCGTCGCCGCCCCTGCCCGGTAGCGCCGGGCCCGCGGCGAGAAGGACCAGGGCGGCCCGGTGGGCACGTGGTGCAGCGGCGCGAGGGTGCGCAGCGCGAACCAGGCCGCCGGTGCCCGGTCGGCACCGAGGAGCCGCTCGAGCTCGCCAAGGATCTCGTCCTGCGTGCGCGGCTCCGCGCAGAACGCCAGCAGCGCGTCGCGCACGCCGTCCGCCTCGGCCGGGGTGAGGCGGGCCGGGGCGAAGCGGCGGTCGTTCAGCCGCGACGCGCGCAGCGGGTGCGTCATCGCGCGGTGGAACGGGGCCCAGTCGTCGCGGTGCACCGCGTGCAGCGTGATGCGCATCAGCGTGGCGCGCACGACCTCGCCCGACGCGAGGGCGTGGTCCAGGTCGGCGGGGTCGAACCCGGCCACCCGGTTCCAGAGCGCGAGGTACGGGGACGCGGGCTCCTGGGCCTGGAGCGCACCGACCCGTCGTACGGCCTCGGGCACCGCGACGTCCTCGCGGCCGAGCAGGAGCTGGCGGGCGAGGGTCGCGCGGCCGAGGGCGGCGTCCGAGAGTCTCACCGGTCGACCGCCTCCAGGGCCTCGAGCGCGGCGATGAGCGTCTGGGCGTCGTGGGAGCCCTGGTGGCGGGTGCCGTCGAGGAAGAACGTGGGCGTCCCGCGGGCGCCGCTGGCCGCCGCGCTGACGGCGTGGTCCTGCACGCGGGCGTGCAGGGCGCCGTCGGCGAGGTCGGCGTCGAACTGCTCCAGGTCCAGGCCCAGCTCCTCGGCGTAGCCGCGCAGGTCCTCTGGCTCCAGCCGCGACTGGTGGGCGAACAGCAGGTCGTGCATCTCCCAGAATCGGCCCTGGCGGTCGGCGGCCTCGGCGGCGACGGCGGCCAGGTGGGCCCGCGGGTGCACGTCGTCGAGCGGCAGGTGCCGCACCACGTACCGGATGCGGTCGCCGAAGTGGTCGCGCAGGTCCCGCCACATCCCGGTCGCCCGGGCGCAGAACGGGCACTCGAAGTCGAGGTACTCCACCACGGTGTGCGGGGCGTCCGGGTCGCCGCGCACGTGGTCGTGGCGCAGGTCCACCGGCGGGTCCAGCGCCGTCGGCAGGTCGGCGCTCTCCTCGCCCCAGCGCACCCGCGCCATCGCGAAGAGCCCCCAGGCCAGCAGCGAGGCCACCACCAGGGACAGGAGCACGCCCACGGTGGCCGCCTGCGCCTGCGACTCGTCGGTGAACGCGAGGCCGACGACCAGCAGCGACACGGTGAAGCCGATCCCGGACAGGGCCGCGCCGCCGAGCACGCTGCCGGGCCCCACGCCGTCGGGCAGCGTGCCGAGGCGGAGCCGGACGGCCGCCCACGTGCCGACGCTGATGCCCACCAGCTTGCCGACGACCAGCCCGGCGACCACGCCCCACGTGACCGACGAGCCGAGCGCCTCGCCGAGGGCACCGCCCCGCAGGTCGATCCCCGCGTTCGCGAGGGCGAACAGCGGCACCACGACCAGCGCGACCGGGGTGCTCAGCACCTGGTGCAGCCGGTGGTTCACCGAGATGGACCGCGCGAGGCCGAGGTGGACGTCGCGGGCCACGCTCGCGCTGGGCGACTGCCAGTACGCGCGGTAGAGGCTCTTGGTCCGCACGACGTCGTCCCGCCGGGTGAGCGCCGCCGGCACCAGCAGGCCGGCGAGCATGCCGGCGATGGACGGGTGCACGCCGGCCTGCACGGTGGCGCCCCACAGCACGACGACCACGAGCACGTAGGGCGTGCTGCGCCACTCGCGCATCCGGCCCAGCAGCCACAGCGCGCCGAGGCACGCGAGCGCGAGGAGCAGCGGGCCGACGCGGACCTCGTCGGAGTAGACGACGCCGATGATCGCCACCGCGAGGAAGTCGTCCACCACCGACAGGGTCAGCAGGAAGACGCGGAGCTGGTTCGACATGGCGGGGCCGACCAGCGCCAGGACGCCGAGGAGGAACGCGGTGTCCGTGCCGACGACGACGCCCCACCCCTCGGGCGCCTCGCGGCCGGCCACCGCCAGGTAGACCAGCGCGGGGACCGCGACGCCGACGGTGCCGGCGACCAGCGGGACCAGGCGCTGGCTGCGCCGGCGCAGGGAGCCGACGGAGAGCTCCTGGCGGACCTCGAGGCCGACGACGAAGAAGAACAGCACCATCAGGCCGTCGTTGACCCAGTGGTGCAGGTCCATGTCGAACGCGAGCTCGCCGATCTCGACGTTGACCGGGGTCTCCCACAGCTGCTCGTACACGCCGGACAGCGGGGAGTTGGCCCAGACCAGTGCCAACGCCGTGACGGCCAGGAGCAGCAGCGCGGCGCCCGAGTCGGTGCGCAGCCGGGCTGCGAGCGGTCGTCCGGCCATCGTCACCCCTGTCCAGAGCAGTTGACCGGCAGCCTACGTCCGGCGCTCGCGGGAGTGCACGAGCGCACGCGACACTGGGCGCATGAGCGACTGGAACCAGCAGATCATCGAGGAGTTCCGCCGCCACGGCGGGACGGTCACGACCATGGGGTTCGGCCGCCGGCTCGTGCTGCTGCACAGCCGCGGGGCCCGGTCGGGCGCGGAGCGCGTCAACCCGCTCGCGGCGATCCGCGAGTCCGACGACGCGTGGCTGGTGGCGGCGTCGGCCGGTGGGGCGGACCGCCACCCGGCCTGGTACCGCAACGTCCTCGCCCACCCGGACGTGGAGATCGAGACGCCCGACGACGGGACCGTCGCCGTGCACGCCACGGACCTGGCGGGGGCGGAGCGGGACGCCGGGTGGGCGCGGTTCACGGAGATGTCGGAAGGCTTCGCGAGGTACGAGGCCAAGACGTCGCGCACGATCCCCGTGGTGCGCCTCACCCGGCGCTGAGCGTCAGTACACGGACGGCCAGCCGTCGTCGTACCGGAGCAGGTTGATGCCGAGGAACGACGCCCCCGACGCCGCGTAGTAGTGGTACATCAGCACGTCGGCGTCGCTGTCGGCGAACACGGTCTGGTGCCCCGGGCCGTTGATCGACCCGTGGCTCGCCAGGACCTCCGTGCCGCCGCCGTCCGTCATCGGCACGCCGGCCCGGTCCACGTAGGGGCCGGTGACCGAGGCGGAACGGCCCACCATGACCCGGTAGGTGCTGTCGGCGCCCTGGCAGCAGGAGTCGAACGACACGTACAGGTAGTAGTAGCCGTCGCGCTGGTGGATGCTGGGCGCCTCGATCGCGCCGCCGCCTCGGCCGGCGAGCGAGTGGAGCTCGCTCCCGGACCGCTGCCCGGTGGCGGGGTCGAGGCGGATCATCTTGATGCCGGACCAGAACGAGCCGAAGCTCATCCACCAGGATCCGTCGGTGTCGACGAACACGTCCGGGTCGATGGCGTTGAAGTCGTCACCGGCCCCGGACTCGACCACCTTCCCCTGGTGCGTCCAGGTCCCGGCGGCTCCCGACGGGCTGGTGGCCAGGAAGATCGCCGAGGTGTTCTCCCCGAACGACGACGCCGAGTACCAGAGGTAGTACTGCCCGTTCGCGGAGTGGATCTCGGGTGCCCACAGGTGGGTGCTGCCACCGGTGTAGGGGTCGGCCCACGGCGTGCCGCCGGGGAACGCCGACCCGGCGTCGGTCCAGCGCGTGCGGTCGCTCGACGTCTTGAGCGGCACGCCCGGTCCCGTGCTCGCGAGGAGGTAGCCGCCCGACGGCGTCCTCGTCACCTCGGGGTCGTGCACGCCGGTGTCGCCGGTGACGGGGCCCGGGTCGGGGTAGCTCGTCCCGCCGCCGGTGCCGCCGTCGGCCCCACCGTCGACACGGACGAGGCGCCAGCGCTGGTTCGCGCCGTCGAGGTCCGCGAACTGCGAGATGCGGGCGCCGTCGTCGGTGGACCACTCCCAGACCTCGAGCGCCTTGCCGCTGTGGCGGTTGAGCAGCCGCACGGTGCCGTCGGCGGAGTCGGCGAGCCGGAACTGCTGGTTGGTCCCGCCGGTGTCGGCCCACTGGATCACCTCGGCGCCGTCGGCGGTCGACCGGCCGGAGACGTCGACGACCTTGCCGCTGTGCCGCGACTGGAGGCGGTGGTAGCCGTTCCCGGAGTCGAGGAAGCGCCACTGCTGCCAGGCGCCGTCGTTGCGTTCCCACTGGACGATCCCGGCGCCGTCCGCGGTCGAGGCCTCGTAGACGTCGAGCGCCTTGCCGCTGTGCTGGTTGACGAGCACGTACCAGGCGTCCGGATCGACGGTGGCGGCGCGGGCGGGGGAGCCGACGGCGACGGTCCAGCCGGCGGCGAGCGCCAGCGCCGTGACGAACGCGGCGAGGAGTGCGGCGACGGTGCGCCGGGGGTGGTGCCGTCGGGCGAGGGTGCGGGCTTCCATGGTTCCTCCACGTTGAGGGTGGCCGCTGGCAACGCGAATGTACATCGATGTAGAACGACTGGCAACGGGTCGCCGACCGGCGAGGGGGCATTCTCGCCGGGCACGCACGCGCGCCGGGCGCTAGCCTGCGCGGGACGGGGATGACGCTGGGGGGCGTAGTTGAGCATGGGAAAGCACGGCCTGACGGGCCGTACCGCAGGTCGGCGCGGCCTCGCACGAGCCACCGCGGTCGCGGTCGCCGTCGGCCTCGTGGGTGTGTCGGCCACCGCGCCGGCGCGTGCCGCGGTCGAACCGTACGACCCGTTCGACGTCAACCAGGGCTTCTCGGTCCTGGCCACCGGCGACGCGATGCTCGACAACGGCGAGCTCGAGGGATCGGTCGCGGCGTTCGGCACGGTGTCGACCACCCGGTCGAACTACCCGTTCATCCACCAGGCCGCCGGGGACCCCGACTACACGGTCCCGCTGGTCGACGGCGACCCGGTCCGCCTCCTCGCCGACGCGTACGTCGGGACCGGCGGAGCCGCCGTCACCAACCGCGACGACTCCGGCACGATCGACCCCGCCTCCCCGGAGGCCACGGCCGTCGCCAAGCTCGCCGACACCTCGAACCTCACCGCCTCGGCGCGCGGCAGCAACTACACGCGGCTCACGAACACCGAGGGCGGCACGCTCGACCTCGAGGAGCTGCCCTACGACCCGGCGACCTGGCAGAGCAGCGTCCAGACGCAGGAGCCCACGGTCGCCGACTACTTCCCGGACCTCGACGCGCACGTCGCGCAGACCAACCAGTGCCTGGCCGCGATGTACACCGACCCCGCGCTCGGCAACGAGGTCACGGTCACCGGTGACGGCAACCAGGTGTTCGTCTCGGGGTTCAGCTCGTCGGTGCCCAACTGGATCGACTACGAGGACGTGGCCGGCCAGGTCATCAAGCTCGACGACGCCGGCGGGTACACCCCGACGGCGCAGGCGCCGCTCGTGGTGCGCGTCTCGGACCCGACGAACACCGTCGGCCCGCTCAACTTCGAGGGCTGGAACGACCAGGACCTGGCCCGCTACATCATGCTCGACCTGTCCGAGGTGACCAGCCCCGTGACGGTCGACGGGCTCGAGTACGGCGCGGTGTGGGCGCCGGGGATCGACCTCACCTACACCTCGTCGCGCACGACGAACGGGCAGTGGTTCGCCGACGACTTCACCACCGGAGGCGCGGACGGGACCGGCGGCGGCGAGCTGCACCACCACGCGTTCCTCGGTCAGCTGCTCTGCGAGGTCGAGGACGCCGCACCGGTGATCACCTCGCAGGCGGCCGTCGCGGACTCTGCCGACAGGCTGCTGCCGACCGACGGCGGCACCGTGGTCGACACCGTGTCCTACACCGGCCTGGAGCCGGGCACCGAGTATGTGGTCACGGCGTCCGTGGTGACGGCCGACGGCACCGACACCGGCATCACCGGATCCACGACGTTCACGCCCGCGGCGGCGAGCGGCAGCGTCGAGGTCGAGATCGAGGTCACCGCCGCGCAGGCCGCCGCGTACGCCGGGCAGGACCTGGTGATCTTCCAGTCCCTGACGGCGGGCGGGACCGAGGTCGCCACCCACGAGGACCTCGACGACCCCGACCAGACGTTCACGGTCGCGGCGATCCCCGCGACGGGTGGGTTCGACGTCGTCAAGGCGGTCGAGGGGGACGGCGCGGCGCTCGTCGACCCCGGCACCAGCTTCACCGTGGCGTGGGAGGTGACTGACGGCCCCTCGACCGGCCGGTCCGGCACGCTCGAGGTGCTGGGCGACGGGGCCGTCGTCGAGGGCCCGGACGACCTCGCCGAGGGCGACGTCGTGACGTTCACCGAGGTCACGCCCCCGGTCGTGGAGGGCACCGCGCCGGCCGAGGTCGCCGTCTCGCCGGAGACGCTGACGATCGACCCCGCGGCGCCGACCACCCCGGTCGTCACGGTGACCAACACCTACGACAAGGCCGACGCCACCTTCAGCCTCCGCAAGGAGATCAGCGGCGACGCCGCCGGTCTGGTGCCGCCCGGGACGGAGTTCACGGTGGCCTGGGAGGTCACCGCCGGCGCCGACGTCGGCGAGTCGGGGACGCTGACGGTGCCGGCGGACGGGACCCCCGTCGACGGCCCTACGCTGTCCCACGGCGACGCCGTGACCTTCAGCGAGCCCGAGCTCCCGGAGGTGGAGGGCGTCGTGTGGGGGACGCCGACCATTACCCCGGACCCGCTCGTGCTGGACGCCGGGGAGCCGGCCGAGGTGGTCGTCGACAACGAGGCCGTCCCGGAGCAGCTCGAGGGCGGCGCCATCGAGATCGCCAAGACGCTCGACGGCGACGGCGCCGGTCTGGTGTATCCGGACTTCGACGACCCGGACTGCGGGCCGGACGGCAACCAGGGCGGCGGCAACGACCCGGACTGCGCGGAGCCGCCGTCGTACACCATCGGCTGGACCGTGACCGACGGACCGTCGGCCGGCCGCACCGGAGAGGTGGTCGTCACCGGCGACGGAGCGGTCTCCCCGGTCCCCGCCGAGGGCGAGGAACCGTTCCAGGCCGGCGACGTCGTCGAGTTCGACGAGCCGGAGGGACCGGGCACGGACGGGGCCGAGCTGACCGGCGTGACGTTCGACCCCGCCAGCGTCCTCATCGTGCCCGGCCCGGCGGAGACCGTGACCGTCGACGTGACCAACACCTACGACCTCGACGAGGCGACGTTCACCGCGCACAAGGAGATCACCGGGCCGGCCGCGGACCTGGTGCCCGACGACGCCGAGTTCGCCCTGCACTACGAGGTCACCGACGGCGAGTCGGCCGGGGCGACCGGCACGCTCACGCTGCCCGCGGACGGGACGGTGGTCGACGGCCCGACGCTCCGCCACGGTGACACCGTGACGTTCACCGAGGCCACCCCGCCGGTGGTCGACGGCGTGGTCTGGGGCGACGTGGCGATCGACCCGGAGACGATCGTCCTCGACTCCGCGACCGGCCCGGTCGACGTGACCGTCACCAACACGGCGGCAGGGGTGCCGGCGCTCAGCTCGCAGGTGGCGGTCGCGGGCGCGAGCACGACGACGGTGCCCGGCGCCGGCGGCACGGTCGTGGACACCGTCTCCTACGAGAACCTCGTCCCCGGCACGGAGTACACGGTGGGCGGCCTGCTGGTGACGCCCGACGGCGGGTCGACCGGCATCACCGGTGGTCCCGTCGCGTTCGTGCCGACGTCCCCGGACGGCAGCGTCGACGTGGAGTTCGAGGTCACGGTCCAGGACGCGATCACCTACGCGGGCCAGGACCTGGTGGCCCTCCAGGCCGTGTGGCTCGACGGCGAGCCGGTCGCCGTGCACGCCGACCCGGGCGACCCGGCGCAGACCGTCAGCGTGGCGGGCCCGGCCCCGACCCTCTCCTCGGAGGTCACGGTGCTCGGCTCGGACGACAAGACCGTCCCGCTCTCCGGCGGCACCGTGGTCGACACGATCTCCTACACCGGCCTCACGCCGGGACGCGAGTACACCGTGGCCGGCGCCGTCATCCTCGCGGGCCTGTCCACGACCGGCGTGGTAGGTGCGACGGCGTTCACGCCCGACGCGCCCGACGGCACCGTCGACGTGGAGTTCGAGATCACCGCGGCGCAGGCGGCCGAGTACGCCGGCACCACCGTGGTGGCGTTCCAGGCGGTGTTCCTCGAGGACGAGCTGGTGGCGAGCCACGACGACTTCGCGGCGGTGGCGCAGACCTTCCGGTTCGCGAGCCCGACGCCGGGCCCGAGCCCGACGCCGTCACCCACGCCGAGCCCGGCCCCCACGCCGAGCCCGGCGCCCGACGACGGCGGCGAGCTGCCGGTCACGGGCCCGGAAGCCGTCGTCGGGATCCTGCTCGTGGCGGCCGCCAGCCTGCTCGTCGGGACGCTCCTGGTGATGCTCCGCCGTCGGGGGATGCTGGGCTGATCCGGCTGCCGCCCGGTGCCGTCAGGCCGCGAACAGGGCCTCGAGCACCTGGACCACCCCGTGCTCGGCGTTGCTCGGCGCGGTGTGGCGGGCGTGCGCCAGGACGTCCGGGTGGGCGCCGGCCATCGCGAACGACCACTCGGCGGCGTCGAGCATCTCGATGTCGTTGAGGTAGTCGCCGAACACCATCGTCTGGGCGGGCGTCACGCCGAGCTCGGCCTGGAGCCGGCGCAGGCCGCGGCCCTTGGTGACGCCGGTGGGCATCACGTCGATCCAGTGGGGGCTGGAGACGACGACCTGGTGGTCGGCACGCAGGTGCACCAGCGCCGGGAGCGTGCCGGTGGCCGAGTCCACGTCGTCGTACACGGCGACCTTGAGGGTCTCGTCGTCGACGGCGAGCAGGTCCTCGACGACCTCGAGCTCGCGGTAGTAGGTGCGGACGTGGTCGACGAACCGCGCGTCGGCGCGCTCGACGTAGGCGCCTCGCTTGCCGGCGAGGACGGCGCCTCCGTCCCTGCTGGTGCCCAGTCCGCGCACGGCGTGGACGACGGCGGTGACGGCGTCGCGATCGAGCGTCTCGGACGAGACCTCGACGCCACCGCGGGTGACGAGCGTGCCGTTCTCGGCGATGATCACCAGCTCGTCGTGGCCCGGAGTCACCCCGGCCGGGAACGACGCGGCGATCGTGGCGTGCTGCCGTCCGGAGGCGGGCACGAACGCGATGCCGGCGTCGTGCATCCGGCGCAGCAGCGGCCACAGTCCGTCGGGGACGGCACCGTCGGGGTCGAGCAGGGTGCCGTCCATGTCGGTGACGACGAGGCGGACCTGGTCCGGGCGAGGCAACGGGGGGAGCGGCATGGACCCATGATGGGTCGAGGCGGCAGGCCGGTGCACCACCGTCCGCTGTGAGCCTCGCCTCGTCGTGGCCCGCGCGCCCTGGCTCGCGTCAGGAGTCGTCGTCCGAGCCGAAGTCCGTGCGGCGGTGCAGCACGTCGTCGATCACCGACCGGAGGGTGGTCGAGCCCGCGAGGGCTCGCGCGCGCAGGACGGCCAGCGCGTCGCCGGCCGTGGCCCCGAGCTGGGCCATCACCATCCCGATGGCCCGATGCCGGCGGCCGTCGTCGGGCCACCACTGCTCCACCGGTGTGCTCGACGACAGCAGGATGGTCGAGGCGGTGTCCGCGAGCTGTTGCGCCGCGTCGGGGCGCAGCGGGACCTGGTCGGCCTCCTGGTACAGCGTCAGGACGCCCAGGGGCCGCCGCTCGAGGCGCAGGGGAGCGGCGACGACGGCGGCCGAGAGCCCGGACGTCGCCGCGCCGGACGCGAAGGCGGGGAAGTCGGGGAACTCGATGCTGCTGGCCTGGCTGCCCACGACCGTCGCGACCGCACGCTCCTGGGTGAACGCCAGCAGCCCCGGACCCTCGCCCAGCACCTCTTGCAGGTCTTCCATCCGCTGCGTGGTCTCGTCGCCCGTCGTCACGGTCATCTGCTCGAGGGTCATCGGGGCGAACGTCAGCGCACCGCCCCGCGCTCCGAAGGCCCGCGCGCAGGCCCGGCAGACGCCCTCCGCGAGCGGTATCTCCCGCTCCAGGGTCGTGAGCATGCCGACGAGGCGCGAGAGCAGGTTCGGGTCGACCATGGAGCCCCCTCTCGTGGGTTGCCCTCCAGTCTGGGCGGCGGCTCAGATGCTCGCCCGTCGGGGGTGCCGGCACGCCCGGCGGGCTCCCTCCGGGAGTACCGCCCGCCGTCAGGCGTCGAGCACCAGCGCGATGACGACGGGCTCCCGGCGCGACGTCCGGGCCAGCGACCGGCCGACGGCGCCCGCGAGCAGGTTCTCGAGCTCCTCGCCCTCGGTCACGCCGCGGTCGGCCGCGGTGGCCAGCGCCTTCTTGAGGGCGACCGTGGCGGCCTCGAGGCTCTCCGGGCTCTGGACGAACCCGCGGTGCAGGTACTCCGGGGGCTCGGCGAGCTCGGTCGTGCCGGGCTTCAGCAGGACGAGCACGGTCAGCACGCCGCCGGCGCTGAGCTGGCGGCGCTCGGCCAAGGTGTCCTCGGTCGCGTGCCCCACCGTCTGCCCGTCGACGAACACCAGGTCCGCCTGGACCTGGCCGACGATGCGCGCGGTGCCGTCGACGAGGTCGACCACGACGCCGTCGCGGGTGATCAGCACCTTGTCGGGGTCGACGCCCGTGCGCTCGGCGAGCGCCCCGTTGGCGTGCAGGTGCTTGGGCTCGCCGTGGACCGGCATGACGTTGCGCGGCTTGAGGATGTTGTAGCAGTAGACGAGCTCGCCGGCGCTGGCGTGGCCCGAGACGTGCACCCGGGCGTTGCCCTTGTGCACGACGTTCGCGCCGAGGTCGGTCAGCTTGTTGATGATCCCGTAGATGGCGTTCTCGTTGCCCGGGATCAGCGAGCTGGCCAGCAGGACGGTGTCGCCCTCGCTGACGCGGACCTCGTGGGACTCGTTGGCCATGCGGGACAGCGCGGCCAGCGGCTCGCCCTGGGAGCCGGTGCAGACCAGCGTGACCTGCTCGGGCGCCATGCCGCGCGTCTTCTTGTAGTCGATCACCAGGCCGCGGGGGACCGTCAGGTAGCCGAGCTCGCGCGCGATCCGCATGTTGCGCACCATCGAGCGGCCCACGAACGCGACCTTGCGGCCGGCCGCGTGGGAGGCGTCCAGCACCTGCTGGATCCGGTGGACGTGGCTCGCGAAGCTGGAGACGATGACGCGCCCCGGCGTCGAGCCGAAGACCTGCTCGATGGCGGGGACCAGGTCGCTCTCGGAGATCGAGAAGCCGGGGACCTCGGCGTTGGTGGAGTCCACCAGCAGCAGGTCCAGGCCCTCCTCGCCGATCCGGCCGAAGGCCCGCAGGTCCGTCAGCCGTCCGTCGAGGGGGAACTGGTCCATCCGGAAGTCGCCGGTGTGGAGCACGGTGCCGCCGGCGGTCCGGATGACGACGGCCAGGCCGTCGGGGATCGAGTGGTTGACCGCGACGAACTCGAGGTCGAACGGACCCGCCGAGTACCGGTCCGTCGCCTCGACACGCTTGAGCACCGGCTTGATGCCGTGCTCCTTGAGCTTCTCGGCGACGAAGGCCAGCGTCAGCTCGGAGCCGACCACGGGGATGTCGGGGCGGTGCTTGAGCAGGTACGGCACGCCGCCGATGTGGTCCTCGTGCCCGTGGGTGAGGACGATCGCCTCGATGTCGTCGAGCCGGTCGAGGATGCTCGCGAAGTCCGGGAGGATGACGTCCACGCCGGGCTGGTGGTCCTCGGGGAAGAGGACTCCGCAGTCGACGACGAGCAGGCGGCCCGCCTGCTCGAAGACCGTCATGTTGCGGCCGATCTCCCCGATGCCGCCCAGCGGCGTGATGCGCAGGGCACCGCGCGGGAGTCGTGGGGGGCGTCCGAGGTCGCGGGGCGCAGTGTGCATGTCGTCCTTCCGCACGGTCATCCGTGTCGATGGTCCGGTCCTCCGCGTCGCGGCGTGCGCGCTGCGGTCGACCGGTGAGGTGCGGGCCCCTCGTGAGGGGCCCCTGAGATCAGTGTGCCCCGCCGAGCCGTCCGGCGAGCAGGTCCAGCCGCGCGGTGGTGTCCGCGTTGGCGCCGACGATCGTCACGCGCTTGCCCTTGGCCTCGTACTTGGTGCGTACGGCGTCGAGGCTGGCGACGGTGGAGGCGTCCCACACGTGTGCCTTGGTCATGTCGATGACGATCTCGTCCGGGTCGCCCGAGTAGTCGAACTGGTAGACCAGGTCGTTCGAGGAGGCGAAGAACAGCTCGCCCTCCACAGCGTAGGTGCGGACGGCGTCGTCGTCGCCTCCGGGTCCAGCGCTGTCGTCGAGGCGGGTCACGGTGGTGAAGTGTGCCACGCGGCGGGCGAAGAGCACCATCGCGACGACCACACCGACCAGGACGCCGTACGCCAGGTTGTGGGTCCAGACCGTGACGACCACCGTCGACAGCATGACGGCGGTCTCGGACCGGGGCATGCGACGCAGCGTGTCGAGCCGGACCGAGTGCCAGTCGAAGGTGCCGACGGCCACCATGATCATGACGGCGACGAGCGCGGCCATGGGGATGATCGCGACGACGTCGCCCAGGCCGACGACGAGGATCAGCAGGAACACGCCGGCCAGGAACGTGGAGATGCGGGTGCGGGCGCCCGAGGCCTTGACGTTGATCATGGTCTGGCCGATCATCGCGCAGCCGCCCATGCCGCCGAAGAACCCGGTGATGACGTTCGCCGCACCCTGGCCCCAGGCCTCGCGGGTCTTGTTGGAGTGGGTGTCCGTGACGTCGTCGACCAGCTTGGCGGTCAGCAGCGACTCGAGGATGCCCACGAGCGCCATGGCCAGCGCGAACGGCGCGATGATCTGGAGCGTCTCGAGGTTCAGCGGCACGTCCGGGATCAGCAGCGACGGCAGGGACTCGGGCAGGTCGCCCTCGTCGCCGACGGTCGGGACGTTGATGACGGCGAGGACCGTCGCGGCGGTGAGCAGGACGATCGCCACGAGAGGCGCCGGGACGATCTTGGTCCACCGGGGCATCAGCACCATGATGACCAGGCCGACGACGACCAGCCCGTAGATCCACCAGCGGTTGTCGGCGTTCACCTTGTCGCCGAACAGGTGCGGGAGCTGGGAGGTGAAGATGAGGATCGCCAGGGCGTTGACGAAGCCGACCATCACGGAGCGCGGGATGAACCGCATGAGCTTGGCCACGCCGAGCACGCCGAGAGCCACCTGGAGGACGCCCGCCAGGATGACGGTGGCGATCAGGTAGTCGATGCCGTGGTCCCGCGCGACCGGGGCGATGACCAGGGCGACCGCACCCGTGGCGGCGGAGATCATGGCCGGCCGGCCGCCGAGGAACGCGATGGAGACGGCCATCGTGAAGGACGCGAACAGCCCGAGCCGCGGGTCGACGCCCGCGATGATCGAGAACGCGATCGCCTCGGGGATGAGCGCGAGGGCCACGACCAGCCCGGCGAGCACCTCCGTCTTGAGGATGCGGGGCGACCTCAGGGCCTTCAGCACGGAGTAGGCCTCGCCGGCCTCGGGTGCGCCGGTGACCGGCTGCGGCACGGGAGCGGGATCAGGCAGGGAGGGGCGGGCGTCGTTCGGCACGCAGCTTCCTTCGGGCTCGGTGGGCGCGCGCGCCCGCGGACCAGGTCGCGAGACCCGGTCGGGATGGACAAGACGGAGGCACGCGACGCTGCGTACGGAGAGTGTGGGGTGCTCGGCCCGCAGGGTCGGGGACGCGCGGGAGCCGGGCCGGGTCTGACTCTACCCTAACGTGAAGGCAGGTTTGGTGTCAGCGGGTCCAGGGCGATGTCCGGGTGCCCGCGCTCGAACGCACGGGCGTGCCACACGTCTCGCAGGAGGGCCAGCGTCGCGCCGTCCCGGCGGCGGGCGACCTCGGCGCCGGGGTAGGCCGCGACGGCGGCCGCGTGCGCGGGGTCGACGTAGCGGGCCACCGAGAGCGAGAGCGTCTCGAGGACCATCGGCGCCGAGAACTCGTGCTCCATGCGGAACGCGGCGACCTCGAACTGCAGGGGGCCCACGGCCGCCAGGACGGGGCTCGCGTCGCCGCGCAGGTCGGAGACGAGCACCTGGACGACGCCCTCCTGCTCGAGCTGCGACATGCCTTTGCGGAACTGCTTGGAACGGCCCGGGTCGGAGGACCGCGCGACGGCGAAGTGCTCCGGCTCGAACGCCGGCATCGGGGGGAACCGGACGGGCGGCCCGGACGGCTCGTGCACGGTGTCCCCGACGGCCAGCGCGCCGGCGTTGACCAGCCCGACGACGTCCCCGGGGTAGGCGTCCTCCACGGTCGAACGCTCCCGGCCGAACACCGACAGGGCGTACTTCGTCGCGAACGGCCGCCCGGAGCGCTCGTGCGTGACGTTCATGCCGCGCTCGAACCGTCCCGAGCACACCCGGATGTAGGCGACGTGGTCGCGGTGCTTCGGGTCCATGCCGGCCTGCATCTTGAAGACGAACCCGCTGAACGGCGCCTCGACGGGGCGGTCGCCGCCGTCGGCGGTCGGGCGGGCGCCGGGCGCCGGGGCCAGGTCGACCACGGCGTCGAGGAGCTGCCGCACGCCGATGTTGGCCAGCGCCGCCCCGAACAGCAGGGGCGTCGTCTCGCCGCTGCGGAACGTCGCGACGTCGACCGTGTCGAGGAGCTGCGCCCCCTCGACGGCCTCGGTGTAGTCGTCGTCGAGCTCGTCGGCCGCCCGCGACGCGTCGAGGGTCTCCTCCTCCGCGAGCGAGGCGCCACCCGGGGTCCGGCGGTATCTCGTCACGTGCCCGTCCTGCCGGTCGAGCAGGCCGAGGAACCGGCCCGCCTCGCCGACGGGCCACGTCACCGGGGTGGGCCGCAGGCCGATCCGTTCCTCGAGCTCGTCGCAGAGGTCGAGGACCTCGCGGCCGGGGCGGTCCCACTTGTTGACGAACGTGATGACCGGCACGCCGCGACGCCGGCAGACCTCGAAGAGCTTGAGGGTCTGCGGCTCCAGGCCCTTCGCGGAGTCCAGCAGCATGACGGCGGCGTCCACCGCGGTGAGCACGCGGTACGTGTCCTCGGAGAAGTCCGCGTGCCCCGGGGTGTCGAGCAGGTTGATCACGACGTCGCGGTAGACGAACTGCAGCGCGGCGGAGGTGATGGAGATGCCGCGCTTCTGCTCCATCTCGAGCCAGTCGGAGACGACGCCGGAACGGTTGCCCTTGCCGTGCACCGCGCCCGCCTCGTCGATGGCGCGGGCGTGCAGGGCGAGGGCCTCGGTGAGGGTCGACTTGCCGGCGTCGGGGTGCGAGATGACGGCGATGCTGCGGCGTCGGGCGGCCTCGGCCGCGACCGACGGGTTCTCGGTGGTGAGCGTGGTCATCAGGACTCGGTCACCGCCCCGCGCCGGCTCAGCTCGCGGCGCAGGTCGCCGGCGAACTCCTCGGCGCTCTCGAGCTGGGCGCGCAGGCTCCGGCAGCGCTCCTCGGCCGCCGACTCGAACGCGGTGAGGCGCTCGAGCGTCGCCTCGCGGTTCGCCGCGTCGACGTCGTCGCGCTCCAGGTCGTCGAGGGTGGTCAGCAGGTCGCGCATCTCCTCGAGCGTGAAGTCGAGCGGCTTCATGCGCTTGACGACCATGAGCCGCGCGATGTCCGACTCGGTGTACAGCCGGAAGCCGCCGTGCGAGCGCGCGGACGGGATGACGAGGCCGACCTCCTCGTAGTAGCGGATCGTGCGCAGGGAGAGGCCGGTGCGTTCCGACACCTCGCCGATCTGCTTGTGGTCCTGACCCATGACTCTCCGTTCGACGTCCGTACCCTACCGTCGCGGGAGGGACGGACCGGCGCCCGTGCCTGTGATGCGTGCCGCTCCAGCGCGTCCGAGGGCACCACGTAGCCTGGGTGCCGTGCCGCGCCGTCCCAGCCAGCCCTCCCGGCCCGTGATCGACCCCGTCGTGCTCGCCGACCTGGTGGCGGGGAGCGCCGACGACCTCGCCCCGGCGGCGGACCTCGACGGCGTCCGGCTCACCGACGTCGACCTCGACCGGGTCGAGCTGCGCGGGGCCCGCGCCGACGGATCGCGTCTCGACGGGCTGCGCGCCCGGGAGGCCGACCTGCGCCACCTGACGCTCACCGAGGTCGTCCTGGCGCGCGTCGACGTCCCGGTCGTGCAGGGCGTGCGGAGCCGGTGGCGCGACGTCGAGGTGCGCGACGCGCGCATCGGTTCGGCCGAGCTGTACGAGTCCACCTGGCAGTCCGTGCACCTCGTGGGCTGCAAGCTGGGCTTCGTCAACCTGCGCGGGGCCACCCTGCAGGACGTCCTCTTCACCGACTGCACCGTCGACGAGCTGGACCTGGTCCAGGCCCGGGCCACCCGGGTCGCGTTCGAGGGCACGCGGGTGCGCCGGCTGGACGTCCAGGCCTCCACCCTGCAGGACGTGGACCTGCGCGGCGCCGAGCTCGCCGAGCTGGTCGGCACGGACGCCCTGCGCGGCACCACGATCAACGCGGCCCAGCTCGGCGAGCTCGCTCCGCTCCTGGCCGCCAACCTGGGGATCTCGGTTGTCGACTGACGCCGGCCGCCCCGGAAACCCTGGCAGCTCCGACCGCCACCCGTGGGTGGTCCGGGCCGTCGCCGCCGCCGGGCTCCTCGTGGTCGCCTGGGTCTGCGTGACGGCCTGGGGCGCCGTCGTGCACGGCCACCCCGCCTACGCGGTGCTCCTGGCGCTCACCGCGATGGTGAGCGTCGCCGTCGGCTGGCGCTCCTTCCGCCCCGCTGCGCCGCGGCGGGGGTGGCGCCGGGTCGCGGGGGTGGTCCTGCTCGTCGCCGCGGCCGGGTGGATCGCCGTCGTCGGCTGGCTGCGACCGTTCGGCGCGGTGGAACCGGCGCTGGACGCGATGCGGTCCGACGGCGCGGTCACCGTCGCCGAGACGTCCACGCAGATCGTGCTGGCACCGACGGACGGCGCGAGCGGGACGGGTGTGCTCTTCCAGCCCGGGGCGCGCGTCGACCCGCGCGCCTATGCCGCCGTGCTGCACCCGCTCGCGGAGGCCGGGCACACCGTCGTCGTGGCGAAGCAGCCGCTGGGTATCGCCTTCCTGGCCGTCGGGGCGCTCGACGACGCCCGGTCCGGGCACCCGCAGGTCGACAGGTGGGTGGTGGGCGGGCACTCGCTCGGCGGCACGGTCGCCGCGATGGAGGCGGACGAGGCCGACGACGACGCGAGCGCACCCGCCGTCGGGCTGCTGCTGTACGCCTCCTACCCGGCGGGCGACGTCAGCGGGTCCCTCACGGCCGCCGTCGAGTCCGTCTCCGGCACCCGGGACGGGCTCGCCACCCCGCCGAAGATCGAGGCGTCGCGCGCCGACCTGCCGCCCGACGCCGGGTTCACCGTCGTGGACGGCGCCTCCCACGCCCAGTTCGGCGACTACGGTCCGCAGCCCGGCGACGGCGTACCGACCCTCACCGACGACGCGGCGCGGGAGCGGATCGCGGCGGCGAGCGTGCAGTTCGTCGCAGGCCTGGCCGGCTGACGATCTCACCCGGCCCCGGGGCGCCCGCGTCCTGGCGTCATCTATCCGTCGCGCCCGTGCTCGGCTACGGTCGGACCGTGCAGCTGCTGGTCGTGGAGGACAACGAGCATGTCGCCGGTGCGCTCGTCTCCGTCCTGGGCAAGCACGGGTACGAGGCGATCCGGGCGGCCGACGGCGCGAGCGCGCTCGCGGCGCTGAGCCCGCGGACCGACCTCGTGCTGCTCGACCTGGCCCTGCCGGACATGGACGGGTTCGAGGTCTGCCGCCGGATCCGCAAGGTCTCCGACACCCCGATCATCATGGTGACCGCGCGCACCCAGCTCGAGTCGAGGGTGCGCGGCCTGGAGCTCGGCGCCGACGACTACGTGACCAAGCCGTACGACATCCGCGAGGTCCTCGCCCGCATCGACGCGGTGCTGCGCCGTGGCCGGTCCCGCGAGTGGGACGGGCGGGCTCACGTCGCCCAGATCGACGTCGGCGAGGTCCAGGTCGACCTCGCCGCCCGCGTGGTGCGCCGCACCGGCGGCGCCGTCGTCTCCCTGACCCGCAAGGAGTACGACCTCCTGGCGCTGCTGGTCCGGCACCGCGGCACGGCGCTCGCCCGCGAGCGCATCCTGCGGGAGGTGTGGGGTTCCAGCTGGAAGGGGCTCGGCCGCACCCTCGAGGTCCACGTCGCCTCCCTGCGCCGCAAGCTCGGCGAGCCCTCGGTGGTGGAGACGGTGCGCGGCGTGGGGTACCGGGTCGGGCAGCAGTGACGTGCGGAGCAGACTCGCCGCCGTCGTCTACGTGCCGCTCGCCCTGGTCATCCTGCTGCTCGGCATGCTCTACGCGTCGAGCGTGACGCGCGCCCACCAGCAGGAGGTCTTCCTGGACCGGCTGCGCGACACGAGCTACCTCGTCCTGCCGGCCCGGCAGGCGATCGTCGCCGACGACCCCTCCCTCGTCGCGGGCGACCTGGAGCGGTACCGGCAGGTGTACGGCATCGGCGCCGCCGTCGTCGACCAGGCCGGGGCCACGGTCGCGGCGGAAGGGATCGAGGTCCAGGAATACGCCGAGCGGCACGCCGCGCTCGCGGGCCGCCGGGCGGAGATGCGCGAGACGTTCTGGCCCTGGGACGCCCAGCGCACCGTGGTGGCCGAGCCCATCTTCGACGGTGGCGACCTGGTCGGCGCGCTCGTGACGTCGTCGGACGGCGGGAAGGTCCAGCGCGCCATCTGGAACAGCTGGGCGCTGCTCGCCGCGGCGGGCGCCGTGATCGCGCTGCTCGCGCTCGTCCTGGCCGACCGAACCGCGGGCTGGGTGCTGCGACCGGTCCGCGCCGTCGACCAGGCGATGGAGAAGATGGGCGACGGGCGGCTCGACGAGCGCATCCCGCCGTCGACGGGGCCTCCCGAGCTCCGTCAGGTGGTGAGCCGCTTCAACGAGATGGCGGAGCGCGTCGAGCACCTGATGCGCCGTCAGCAGGAGTTCGTGGCCAACGCCTCGCACGAGCTCCGCAACCCGCTCAGCGCCCTGATGCTCCGCGTCGAGTCGCTCGCGCTGAGCGTCCCGCCCGAGGGTGCCGACGACGTCGCGCACGTGCGGGCGGAGGCCGAACGGATGGCGCAGATCCTCGACGCCCTCCTCCTGCTGGCCGACGGCTCGAGCATGTCGGCCGCGCAGCCCGTCGACGTCGCCGACCTGGTGGCGCGGCGCGTGGAGGGGCGCAGGATCCTCGACCCGGACCGCGAGCTCCGGCTGACCACTCCCGGGGGTGAGGTCCTCGGGACCGTCGACCCCACCGCGCTCGAGAGCGCGTTCGACACCGTGGTCGAGAACGCGATCAAGTTCGCGCCGGAGTCCGAGCCGATCGACGTCTCCGTGGTCCGCGCGGCCGGCTCGATCGAGGTCGTGGTGCGCGACCACGGCCCGGGCGTGCCGGCCGACCAGCTCGAGCGCCTCACGGAGCGCTTCTGGCGGAGCCCGGGCCACAGCTCGGTGCGCGGTTCCGGCCTGGGCCTCGCGATCGCCTCGGAGCTCCTCGCCGAGCTCGGCGGCGGGCTGCGGCTCGAGCTGCCCGACGACGGCGGCCTGCGGGTGTGCCTGCAGGTCCCGGCCTGGGAGGAGGGGACGTGAGGAGGATCGTCGCGGCCGTGTCGTCGCTGCTCGTGGCGGGTGCTCTCCTGGCCGCGTGCGCCCCGGACAGCGACCCGTGGGAAGGCCGGCAGCCCGAGCGGCTCACCATCGCGACCGGCGGGACCAGCGGCATCTACCACGGCTACGGCCAGGCGTTCGCGTCGCAGCTCGCGGACGAGTACGGGATCGAGGTGGAGGTCCTGAGCACCGGCGGGTCCGTCGACAACCTGCAGCTGCTCGCCGACGGGACGGCGGACCTGGCCTTCAGCGCGGCGGACGCCGTGGCGGACGCCGTCGACGGCGAGGGAGGCTTCGCCGAGCCGGTGGAGGTCCGGGCGCTCGCCCGCGTGTACGACGACTTCGCCCACCTGGTGGTGCCCGCGGACTCGGAGGTCGAGGAGATCGCGGACCTGCGGGGCCTACGGGTGTCCGTCGGCGCGCCACGGTCCGGGACGTCGCTCATCGCGGGCCGCGTGCTCGAGGCGGCGGACGTGCCGATCGCCGACCTCCGGGTCTCCGAGCTGGGGATCACCGAGTCGATCGACGCGCTGGAGGACGGGCGCCTCGACGCGGTCTTCTGGTCCGGCGGGCTGCGCACGCCCGGCATCGTCGGCCTGGCCGAGGAGCTGCCCGTCCGGCTGATCCCGCTGGTGGACGTGGTCGACGAGCTCCGCGCGGAGTACGGGCACGGGTACCGGCACGGTGTGGTGCCCGAGGGTGTGTACGGCATGACCGAGGACGTCGAGACGCTCGCGGTCCCCAACGTCCTGGTGGTGAGCCCCGACATGCCCGAGGGCGTCGCGCACGGGCTGGTGCAGACGCTCTTCGACACGCGCAGCGAGATCTCCGTGCTCGTCCCCTCGGCAGCGCTCCTCGACCGGTCACGGGCGATCTACACCGAGCCCGCCGAGCTGCAGGCCGGCGCGCTGCGGTACTACCAGGACGTCAAGCCCTGAGGTCTGTCCGGGCGGGCCGCGGAGACCTGGCCCACGGAGGAGGAGTTCGCCGGGTCCACCTAGCGGCTGACCGCCGTGGACAGCGGTGGCACCAGCCGCAGCCGGTGGCCGACGCCGCCGCGCCACGGCGTCTCCGGGACGAGCGTCGACGGGTAGCCCCGGGGGTGCTCCCGCTGCCACCGCCAGTGGTCGCGGCAGATCTCGGCGAGGTCCCGGCGGGCCGTCCAGCCCAGGTCGGCCGCCGACCGCGTGACGTCCGCGACCGACGACGCGATCGTGCCGGCCGGTGCCGGCAGCACGCGGGAGGACACCTCCCGGCCGGTGACCTGCTCGAAGGTGCGCAGGACCTCGCGCACGCTGCTCCCGTGCCCGGTCCCGAGGTTCCACGTCCGCACGGCGTCCTCGCCCGGCCGCTCCAGAGCCGCCAGCGCGGCGACGTGGCCCGCGGCGACGTCGGACACGTGGACGTAGTCGCGCAGGGCCGTGCCGTCGGGGGTGGGGTGGTTGCCGCCGTGCACCTCGACGTGGCCGCGCAGGCCCAGGGCCACCTCGCCGAGCCGGGTCAGCAGGCTGGAGGGCGCGCCGTTGCGGTCCTCGCCGATGCGTCCCGACGGGTCGGCGCCCACGGTGTTGAAGCAGCGCAGCACGGCGACGCGCAGCGCGGCACCGGCCCGGGTGACGTCCTGCAGGAGCTGCTCGTTGGTGACCATGGTGCGGCCCAGGGGCGAGGCGGGCGCGAGCGGGGCGTCCTCGGCGAACCGCGTGCCGCCGTCGGGCGAGCCCGCCGTGCCGTGGGCCGTCGCGTCGCCGTAGACCGCGGCGGAGGAGGACAGCACGAGCCGGTCGACCCCGTACCAGGTCATGCACCGCAGCAGCGTGAAGGTGGTGGTCAGGTTGGTCTCGTAGGCGTCCAGGGGGCGGTCGACGCACTCCGACGCGGACCGCAGCCCGGCGAGGTGGACGACGGCGTCGACGGCCGCGCCCGCGAAGATCCGCTCCATGGAGTCGATGTCGGCGACGTCCGCGGCGTGCGTGCGCACCCGGCGCCGGGAGATCGCCTCACCACGGGCCAGCGACGCCGGGGTGCCGCGGGAGAAGTCGTCCACGACGTCGACCTGGTGGCCCGCCTGCACCAGTGCCAGCACCACGTGGGACCCGAGATAGCCGGCGCCGCCGGTGACCAGGACCCGCATCTGACACACCTCGCACCACGTTTGCTGACGTGGGGCCATGATGGTGGCGCCGTGAGGGGCGGCAACAGGGGAGTTGAGGTAGTCAAGAGCATCCCAGGCAAATTCGTGTGACGTGTGCCACGCTGCTGCCATGCTGAGACTTCTGGCCCGCACCGCGGTCCTGCTGCTCGCCGTCGCCGTCGGCCTGCTCCTGACCGACTGGGTGTTCGCCGCCCTCGACTGGCAGACGTTCGACATCGACTGGAGCAACCCGCTGGCGTTCGTGGTCGCCGTCGTCGTGTTCGCGGTGGCCCAAGCCGTGCTCACGCCGTTCTTCGTCAAGCTGGCCCGCAACAACGCGCCGGCGATGCTCAGCGCCGTCGGCCTCATCACCACCTACGTGGCGCTCCTCATCGCCGTCCTGGTCGCGCCCGACGGGCTGGACATCTCCGGGTGGCTGGGCTGGCTCGTCGGCCCGATCATCGTGTGGATCGTGACGCTGCTCGCGAACTTCCTGCTGCCGGCGCTGCTGCTCAAGAACGCCGTGGAGAAGCGTCGCGACGGGGAGTGACCCTGCGCGGACGGCTCAGAGCTGCTGGCGCACGCCGGCGGCCCGGGCGATGCCCTCGACCTGCTCCTCCAGGTCGTCGCGCAGCGGCTTGATCCCGTCGCCGCGGCGCAGCACGGGGAGCTGGACCGGGTGGTCGACCTCCTCGAGCACGAAGCCCAGGGCGGCGTAGAGCGCCGCGAGGGCCAGCACCAGCCCGAGCACGCCCGCGGCGGCGTCCCACCCGGCGGATCCGGTGAGCTCGGCGACCCCGGTCAGGGCGAACCGTGCCGCGGACCCGACCATGATCCCGGCGGCGAGCAGCTTGCCGTGCGCCGCGGCCGCCGGGAGGAGCAGGGCGACGGCGGCCGTCAGCAGGAGCACGCCCACGGCGGGGCTCGCCGTGCCGGGCGGCGAGGTGAGCGTCGCGACCGCGAGCATGGCCCACACCCCGGCGACCATGGCCATCCCGGTCCCGGCGATCGGGTCGCGGGCGCCGAACCCGACGACGGCGGCGAGGGACTGCAGCGGCACGGTGAGCACCAGCACCGCCAGCGCCACGGTGTTCTCCTCCGCGGTGGGGAGCAGGCCGAGCTGGAGGCAGCTGAAGCCGACCGTGCCCAGGGCCAGCGCCATGAAGCCCAGGGGGAGGGGGTTGCCGCTCGGGCGCAGCACGATGCGCGTCATCTGCAGCTGTTCGCTCTGCCGGTCGCGCGGTGCGGAAGGTTCGCTCATCGGATCACACAACACGATCTCGTGGTGCCCCACAACGGCGGGGGCGCCGGGCCAGGTCAGGGCGCCGCGGTGCTCGCCCGCTCGACCAGGCGCGTCGGCACGAGCGTGCGTCCGTGCGGGATGGTGCGGTCGGCCATCTGACGCAGCACCCCGGCGACGCAGCGCCGTCCGACCTCCGCGAAGTCCTGGTGCACCGTGGTCAGCGGCGGGAGGTAGGCGACGGCGTCGGGGAGGTCGTCGAACCCGACCACGCTGACGTCCTGCGGCACCTTGCGCCCGGCCTCGGCCAGGGCGCGCAGCAGCCCGAGCGCCATCTGGTCGTTGGCCGCGAAGACGGCGGTCGCGTCGGTGCGGGCGATCTCCTGCCCGGCCGCGTACCCGGAGGCCGCGGACCAGTCCCCGCGGTACACCGGGGGGACGTCCCGGCCGGCCTCGTGCAGCGTCCGGCGCCAGGCGTCCTCGCGTCGCTGGGCGGAGAAGGACTCGGACGGTCCGGCCAGGTGCACCACGGTCCGGTGCCCGAGACCGAGCAGGTGCTCCACCGCGGTGCGCGACCCGGCGGCCTGGTCGGTGTCCACCACGGGGTAGCGGTCCCCGGCGTCGGAGTCGGCGACGACGACCGGCACGTCGGTGGGCAGGGAGATGCTGGCGGCGTCGAGCAGGTGGACCTCCATCAGGAGGATCACGGCGTCGACGGCGAGCTCGCCCATGCGGGTGAAGGCGCCGTTGACCCCGTCCTGCGTGGGGGCCTCGACGGGGATCACGGTGATGGCGTAGCCCTCGGCCGCGGCCGACGTCGCGATCGCGTCCAGGGTGCGGACGTTGCCGGTGGTGGACAGCGAGAACAGGATGACCCCGATGGTGCGGAACCGGCCGGAGCGCAGGGCGCGGGCCGCGCTGTTGGGCCGGTAGCCGAGCTCACGCATGGCCGCCAGCACCTGCTCGCGCGTGCGGTCGACCACGCCGGGGTGGCCGTTCGAGACGCGCGAGACGGTCTGCGACGAGACGCCGGCGCGCCGCGCGACGTCGGCCATCGAGACGCGCTGAGGTCGCCCGGTCGGGCTCGGGTCGGGCAAGGGTCCTCCGCTCGGTCACAGTTCGGTCTCGCCGGCCGTCGGGGTTGACGTACCGCGTCCCGCGATGCACGATCACCTTAGTCCATGTTTACGTAAACATCCGTCCTCGTGGCGCCTGATGTTGACGTGAACATCCCCGTGACCCCGAGGAAGACCCGCATGACGACGACGTCCCCACCGGTGGCGGCCGCACCGCCCGCTCCGGCCACCCGGCGACCCAGCCGACGGCGATGGACCGGCTGGATGTTCGTCGGCCCCTTCATGCTCGTGTTCGCGCTGGTGTTCCTGGCGCCCATCGTCTACTCGCTGTACCTGTCGGTGTTCCGCACCCAGATGGTCGGCGGCACCACGTTCGTGGGCCTGGACAACTACGCCCGCGCCATGCAGGACCCCCAGTTCTGGGAGGGCCTGGCCCGCGTGAGCCTGTTCCTCGTGGTGCAGGTGCCGATCATGCTCGGCATCGCCCTGCTCGTGGCGCTGGCCATCGACTCCGGCCGGCTCTACGGCAAGAGCTTCTTCCGCATCTCGATCTTCATGCCGTACGCGGTCCCCGCCGTCGTCGCCTCGCTCATGTGGGGCTTCATGTACGGCACCCGGTTCGGCCTGGTCGGCAACCTCAACGACGCGCTCGGCGTCTCCCTGCCCGACCCGCTGTCTCCCGACCTCGTGCTGGCGTCGATCGGCAACATCGTCACCTGGGAGTTCGTGGGCTACAACATGCTGATCTTCTACGCGGCGCTGCGCGTCGTCCCGCACTCGCTCTACGAGGCCGCGGAGATCGACGGGGCGACGCAGTGGCAGGTGGTCCGGTCGATCAAGATCCCCGCGATCCGCGGTGCCCTGGTGATCGCGACGATCTTCTCGATCATCGGCAGCTTCCAGCTCTTCAACGAGCCCAGCATCCTGCAGTCGCTGGCGCCCAACGCCATCACCACGTCCTACACCCCGAACCTGTACGCCTACTCGCTGTCCTTCTCCGGCCAGCAGTACAACTACTCCGCGACCGTCGCCATCATCATGGGCCTGATCACCATGGTGATCGCCTACGTGGTGCAGCTGCGCGGCATGCGCAAGGAGGCGTGACGTGACCACCGCCCTCACCGCGACCGCCCCGTCCTCCCGGGGGCCGCGCCTGCGGACCCGGACCGTCAACAAGCACAGCGTCGACCGGCCCCGCCGCAGCCCGCTGCTCACGGTGCTCACCGCCGTCGTGCTCGTGTACTCGCTCGTGCCGCTCGTGTGGCTGCTCGTCAACTCCACCAAGACCCAGGGAGACCTGTTCTCCTCGTTCGGGCTCTGGTTCGGCGACTCGTTCGCCCTCTGGGACAACGTCGTCGCCACGCTCACCTACGACGACGGCGTGTTCGTCCGGTGGCTCGGCAACACCGTGCTCTACGTCGTGCTGGGCGCCGGCGGGGCCACGTTCCTCGCCATCCTGGGCGGGTACGCCCTGGCCAAGTTCGACTTCCCCGGCAAGCGCGGCGTGTTCGCCGTCGTCATCGGGGCCGTGGCGGTGCCCGGCACCGCCCTCGCCGTGCCGACGTTCCTCATGTTCAGCCAGATGGGGCTGACCAACACGCCCTGGGCCGTGATCATCCCGTCCCTGATCTCTCCGTTCGGCCTCTACCTCATGTGGACGTTCGCGGCCGAGGCGATCCCCACCGAGCTGCTCGAGGCCGCCCGGATCGACGGGGCGGGGGAGTTCCGCACCTTCTTCCGGGTCAGCCTGCCGCTGCTCGCGCCGGGGATCGTCACCGTGCTGCTGTTCACCATGGTGGCCACCTGGAACAACTACTTCCTGCCGCTGATCATGCTGCGCGACAGCGACTGGTACCCGCTGACCCTCGGCCTGAACGCGTGGAACGCGCAGGCCGCCACCGCCGGCGGCGAGGCGATCTTCCACCTCGTCATCACCGGCTCCCTCCTGACGATCCTGCCGCTCGTCGCGGCGTTCCTGGTGCTGCAGCGCTACTGGCAGTCCGGGCTCGCCGCCGGGAGCGTCAAGGAATGACCTGACCGACGCCGGGCCGGCGGCGCCACCGATGGCGCCGCCGACCGCCCGACCGACTGTTCCGACAACGAAGTGAGGACCGACATGACTGCACGAACGACCACCCGGACCACCCGGTGGCTGCGCGGCACCGCCGTCGCCGGCGTCCTGGCCCTGGGCCTGACGGCCTGCGCGAGCGGCGAGACCGACTCCGGCGAGGCCACCCAGGACGCCGACTCGGCGCTGGAGGAGGGCGGCGAGATCACCGTCTGGGCCTGGGACCCCACGCTCGAGTCGGTGGCCGCCGACTTCGAGGCGGAGCACCCGAACGTCACCGTGAACCTGGAGAACGTCGGGACCGGCAACGACCAGTACACGGCGCTGCAGAACGCGATCGCCGCCGGTGACGGCGTGCCCGACGTCGCGCAGATCGAGTTCTACGCGCTGCCGCAGTTCGCGCTCTCCGAGGCCCTCGCGGACCTCACGGCCTACGGGGCCGACGAGCTCGACGGCACCTTCACGCCCGGCCCGTGGGGTGCGGTGCAGCAGGAGGGCGGCGTCTACGCCCTGCCCACCGACTCCGGGCCGATGGCGCTGTTCTACAACAAGCGCGTCTTCGACGAGCACGGCATCGAGGTCCCCACCACGTGGGAGGAGTACGTCGAGGCGGCCCGCACCCTGCACGAGGCCGACCCGGACGCCTACCTCACCAACGACGTCGGCGACGCCGGCTTCACCACCTCGATGATCTGGCAGGCCGGGGGGCGCCCCTACCAGGTCGAGGGCACCGACGTCACGATCGACTTCACCGACGAGGGCACCCAGCAGTTCACCTCCACGTGGCAGACCATGCTCGACGAGGAGCTCGTGGCCCCGGTCGGCTCCTGGAGCGACGAGTGGTACCAGGGCCTGTCCGACGGCTCCATCGCCTCGCTCGTCATCGGCGCCTGGATGCGCGGCAACCTGGAGTCCTCGGTGCCGGACGCGTCCGGCGACTGGGCCGTCGCACCGATGCCGCAGTGGGAGAGCGGCGAGGAGGTCACCTCGGAGAACGGCGGCAGCTCGCTGGCGATCCCGGCCGCGAGCGAGAACGCCGACCTCGCCTGGGCGTTCCTCGAGTACGCGACCGTCGGGGACGGCATCGCCACGCGCGTCGACGAGGGCGCCTTCCCGGCGACCGTCGCCGAGCTGGAGGACCCCGCGTTCCGCGAGCAGGAGTTTGAGTACTTCGGCGGCCAGCAGGTCAACGAGGTCCTGGCCGACTCGTCGGCGAACGTCGCCGAGGGCTGGCAGTACCTGCCGTTCCAGGTGTACGCCAACTCGATCTTCAACGACACGGTGGGCCAGGCGTACGTCTCCGACACCACCCTGACCGACGGCCTGGCCACCTGGCAGGAGCAGTCGACCACCTACGGCAACGACCAGGGCTTCACCGTCAACCAGTGACGGCCCGCCCGTGAGCGCCGGTGGGGACGGCGAGCCGCCGTCCCCACCGGCGCCGCCACGGCGCCCTCCCCGCAGACCCCGCACACCCCGCACGTCCAGGAGCCTCCATGACCGACGTCCCCCGCCTGCTCGCGGGCCCCGAGACGACCCGCCCCGCACGCCTCGGGTACGGCGCCGACTACAACCCGGACCAGTGGCCGCGCGAGGTGTGGGCCGAGGACGCGCGGCTCATGCAGGCCGCGGGCGTCACCGTCGTCTCCGTCGCGATCTTCTCCTGGGCCCGGATCCAGCCGGCACCCGACCGCTGGGACTTCGGCTGGCTCGACGAGGTCATGGACCTCATGCACGCGCACGGCATCTCCGTGGACCTCGCCACCGCCACCGCGTCCCCGCCGCCGTGGCTCACCACCGCGCACCCGGAGATCCTGCCGGTGACCCGCACGGGGGAGACCCTGTGGCCCGGCGGCCGCCAGCAGTGGCGGCCCACCTCGCCCGTCTTCCGCGAGCACGCGCTCGCCCTGGTCGAGAAGATGGCCGAGCGGTACGCCGCGCACCCGGCGCTCGCGGCCTGGCACGTCAGCAACGAGCTCGGCTGCCACAACGTCGAGGACTACTCCGACGACGCCGCACGGGCGTTCCGTACCTGGCTCACGGCGCGCTACGGCACGCTCGACCGGCTCAACGAGGCGTGGGGCACGGCGTTCTGGTCGCAGCGCTACACCGACTGGGAGCAGATCCTGCCGCCGCGGCTCGCGGCGTCGTACCCGAACCCGACGCAGCAGCTCGACTTCAAGCGGTTCTCCTCGGACGCCCTGGTGGAGCACCTGCGCGCCGAGCGGGACGTGCTGCGCCGCATCACGCCGGACGTCCCGGTCACCACGAACTTCATGGTCATGGGTGAGACCAAGGGCATGGACTACGCCGCCTGGGCTCCCGAGATCGACTTCGTCTCCAACGACCACTACCTGCAGCCCGGTCCGCAGGGCCGCGAGGAGATGTCGTTCTCCGCGAACCTGACCAGCGGCGTCGCGGGCGGCCGCCCCTGGTTCCTCATGGAGCACTCCACCAGCGCCGTGAACTGGCAGCCGGTCAACGTGCCGAAGCGGCCGGGCGAGCTCGCCCGGGACTCGCTGACGCACGTGGCCCACGGCGCCGACGCCGTCTGCTTCTTCCAGTGGCGCCAGTCCGCCGCGGGCGCGGAGAAGTACCACTCGGCGATGGTGCCCCACGCCGGGGAGGACTCGGCGCTGTTCCGCGACGTCGTCGCCCTCGGCCGGACGCTCGCCGACCTCGCCCCCGTCGTCGGGGCGGAGCGGGCACCGGCCCGCGCCGCGATCCTGTTCGACTGGGACTCCTGGTGGGCCTCCGAGCTGGACTCGCACCCCACCGAGGCGCTGCGCTACCGCGCCGAGGCGCTGGACTGGTACCACGCGTTCCTCGACGCGGGCGTGCGCGCCGACGTCGTCCCCGTGGCCGGCCTCGACGACGGCCGCACGGACCTCGCCGACTACGACGTCGTCGTCGCGCCGGTGCTGCACGTCGTCCCGGCGGCGCTCGCGGACCGGCTGACCCGTTGGGTGGAGGCCGGCGGCCACCTCGTCACCACGTACTTCTCCGGCATCGTCGACGCCGACGACCACGTGTGGCTCGGCGGCTACCCGGGCGCCCTGCGCGACCTGCTCGGGCTCCGCATCGAGGAGCTCAACCCGTTGCGCGACGGCGAGCGCGTGCGGCTCGACGACGGCTCGACGGGCACGCTGTGGACGGACCGCATCGACGTGCTGCCGGGCACGGACGTGCTGGCGACCTACCTCGACGGGCAGCAGGCCGGGCGCCCGGCCGTCACCCGGCGGGCGGTGGAACGCGGGTCGGCCGCCTACGTGTCGACCCGGCTCGGTGCCGCGGGCCTCCGCCCGCTGCTCGAGCGGCTCCTCGACGCCGCCGGCGTGCGCTCCGAGCTGCCCGAGCCGCTGCGCGGCCGGGTGGAGCTGACCGTGCGCCGCACCGCCGACGAGGAGTTCTGGTTCCTCGTGAACCGGACCGACGAGGCGCTGGGCCTCGCCGGCCTCGACGGCAAGGCCCTCGTCAGCACCACGCCGCACGACGGCGAGGTCGCGGACGCTCGTCCGTCCGGCGAGGTCCCGGCCGACACGCTGGCGCCCCGCGGCGTCGTGGTGCTGCGCCGTCCCCGCGCCTGACAACCACCCGTCCACCCGACCGCACGACCGCAGGATCTCGGACCATCGCACCGACGCGAGAGGAAGGCTCACCGATGAGCACCTGGCAGGACACGACACCACCGCTGCGAGCGGTCCGCACCCGGCGCGCGGTCGCGTCGCTGACCGGCGGCCTCCTGGTCGCCGGTCTGGCGACGGCGCCCGCGACGGCCGCTCCCGGCACGGCCCTGGCCGCTCCCGGCACGGCCCTGGCCGCTCCCGGCACGGCCGCGACGACGGCGGTCCCGAGCGCGACGACCGCGGCTCCGGCTGCGGACGTCACCGTCCGTCCGGACCCGTCGTACGCGGGCCAACCGTTCGAGGGCTGGGGGACCAGCCTCGTCTGGTTCGCGAACGCCACCGGTGACTACCCGGACGAGATCCGGGACCGGCTCGCGGACATGGTGTTCGGCGACGAGGGGCTGAACCTCAACATCGCCCGGTACAACGTGGGCGGCGGCAACGCCCCGGACGTGCCGGACTATCTGCGGGCGGGCGGCGCCGTCGACGGCTGGTGGAACGCCCCTGAGGGCACCACCCGCGAGGACGTCGACTGGTGGGACGCCGAGGACCCCGCCGACTGGGACCCCGACGCCGACGCCACGCAGCGCTGGTGGGTGGACCGCATCAAGGACGACGTGACGCACTGGGAGACGTTCTCCAACTCCCCGCCGTGGTTCATGACGGAGTCCGGCTACGTCTCGGGCAACTTCGACGCGGACGAGGACCAGCTCAAGCCGGAGAGCATCGACGACTTCGCGCGGTACCTGGTGGGCGTCACCGAGCGGCTCGAAGACGCGCACGGCATCGACGTGGACACGATCGACCCGTTCAACGAACCCAACACCGACTACTGGGGCACCCAGCTCGGCGCGGACGGCAACCCCACCGGCGGCCGGCAGGAGGGCGCCCACATGGGCCCCGCGCTGCAGCAGCAGGTGCTCCCGGCGCTGGCCTCGGCCCTGCAGGGCTCCGGGACGGACGCCGTGATCTCGGCGATGGACGAGACCAACCCCGGCCGGTTCGCGAGCAACTGGAACGCCTACGCGCCCGAGGTCCGGGACCTGGTGGACCAGCTCAACGTCCACACGTACGGCACCGGCCAGCGCACCACCGTGCGCGACATCGCCAAGGGCGAGGACAAGCCGCTGTGGATGAGCGAGGTCGGCGGGTCGTGGAGCAGCACGGGCCAGGACTTCGAGTCCATGGAGTCCGGCCTGGGCAGCGCCCAGCACATCGTCGACGACCTGCGTGAGCTCGAGCCGTCCGCCTGGGTGTTCTGGCAGCCGGTCGAGGACTACGACAACATGGCGCCCGGCGGCGAGAGCCCCGAGGGCGGCAACTGGGGCGAGATCCAGATCCCGTTCTCCTGCACGGCCGAGGACACGCTGGAGACCTGCCCGATCTACACCAACACGAAGTACTGGGTCACCCAGAACTTCACGCACTTCATCGCGCCCGGCGACCGCCTGGTCGGGGTGGACGACCCGAGCAGCACCGCCGCCGTCTCCGCCTCCGGCGACCAGGCCGTCGTCGTGCACGTCAACGACGAGACGTCCGCGCGCACGGTCGCTCTGGACCTCTCCGGCTTCGGTGAGCTGGCCGACGGCGCCACCGTCACGCCGGTGGTCACCGACTCCGGCGGCTACCTCGTCGAGGGCGACCCCGTCCCGGTCGAGACCGACGGCGCGGCGCGCGCCACGCTCACCGTGCCGGCCGAGTCCGTGACGACGTTCGTCGTCGACGGCGTCTCCGGCGTGGCCGACGACGCCCCGCTGGCTCAGGACGGGCACGTCTACCGGATCGACGGCGTGCAGTCCGACCGCTCGCTGGCCCCGGCCGGCGACGGCGTGCAGATCGTCACCGACGACCCCGCCGCGGCCGACCAGCTGTGGACGCTCACGGACCTGGGCGCCCCGGAGGGCTCGGGCTCGCACCGCACGCGGTACGCCGTGACGAACACGGCCACCGGCGAGCAGCTCGCCGTGGACGCCGACACCTCCGCCGTGCTGGTCGAGGCGCCGGCGGACCCGGCCGACACTCCGGAGGCCGCACGCTGGATCCTGTCGACCACGGGCGACGGCACGTACACGCTGGTCAACGCGTCGTCGGGCACGCTGCTCGAGGTGGGTGGCCAGGCCACCGCCGACGGCTCGCCGGTGGGCACCTACCTGGCGAACTCCGGCGCGAACCAGCGCTGGGAGATCCTCGACGAGACGCTGCTCGGGACCGAGCCCGTCGACGCCTTCACCACGCCGGGCGCGGCCCCGGAGCTGCCGGAGTCGGTGACGCCGGTGTACCCGGGCGGCGCGGGCGACGCCCTGCCCGTCACGTGGGACGTCCCGGAGGACTCCGCGTGGGCCGAGCCTGGCACCGTGGAGGTCACCGGCACGGTGACGAACCCGGCCGGTGGCACGGTCGCCGCGACCGCGACGGTCACCGTCGACGTGCTCGCCTCCACCCGCACGGCCTCGGCGTCCACGTACGCCGGTGGCGTGCCGGAGCTGCCCGCCACGGTGACGGCCGTGACGGCCGGCGGTGTCGACGTGGAGCGCGCGGTCACCTGGGAGCAGGCGGCCGACGGCGTGTACGACGAGATCGGCGTCGTGCAGCTCTCCGGGACCGCCGACGCCGGGGCGGGCGACACCCTGCCCGCCACGGTGCGCGTGCTGGTCACCGAGCCGGGCGAGGCCAACGCCGCGACGGCGGACGGCACCACGGTCGAGGCGACGTACACCGAGCCGGGCTACCCGGCCGAGCGCGTGGTGAACGGCGACGTGGACGACAAGGGCTGGTCCAACTGGCGCTCGGGCGACAAGAACCCGACCGACACCCTGACGTTGACCCTGCCCGAGCCGCGCGACGTCACCGGCGTGGACGTGCACTTCTACGTCGACGGCTCGCACCGGAGCTGGGCACGGACCGTCCAGGTCGAGGCCCGTGTCGACGGCGCGTGGCAGGCCGTCGGGGACCCGGCCGAACCGGCGTCCGGCGCGGAGCCGGTGGCGGTCGACGCCGACGTGCGCACCGATGCCGTGCGGGTGGTCATGACGGCCCACGAGGCCACGCACCTGGTGGTCAGCGAGATCGAGGTGCTGGCCAAGGTGCCCGGGGACCCGTCACCCGTGTGGGACGCCGACGCGACCTACACCGCCGGCGACGCGGTGTTCCACGACGGCTCGTACCACGCGGCGCAGTGGTGGACCCGCGACGAGCCGGGCAGCAGCGTCTGGGGCTCGTGGCAGGAGACGGTCCGCGCCGCGTCGGGCGAGGCCCTGTGGACGCCGTCACGCGTCTTCATCGCCGGCGACGTCGTCGTGCACGACGGCGAGACGTACGTCGCGCAGTGGTGGACCCGCAACCAGGAGCCCGGCGACCCGCACGGCCCCTGGGCGCCGAGGTAGTGCCGAACCCGCCGAGGTAGGGCCGAACGCGCCGAGGTAGGGCTACCTCGGCGCGTTCGGCACGACCCCGCGCCCGGCGCGGCGCTAGCGTGGGCCGCACGTTCCCGCGGGGCGGGACGACGGCGGCCGGAGGGTAGCGATGAGTGCTGACGAGACCGTCGGGGTCGTGGGTGGCGGCATCGTGGGTCTCGCCGTCGCCCGGGAGCTCCTGCGGCGGCGGCCCGGCACCCGGGTGGTCGTCCTGGAGGCCGAGGACCGCCTGGGCGCGCACCAGACGGGCCACAACTCCGGCGTCGTGCACGCCGGGATCTACTACCGGCCGGGCAGCCTCAAGGCGCGCCTGTGCACGCGGGGCCGTGACCTGCTGCGGGAGTACTGCACCGAGCACGACCTGCCGTACGACGAGGTCGGCAAGCTCGTCGTGGCGGTCGACGCCGCGGAGCGCGGCCGGTTCGACGCCCTGGAGCGGACCGCCCGGGAGAACGAGGTGCCCGGCCTGCGCCGCCTCGAGGCGGCGGAGATCGCTGACGTCGAGCCGCACGCCGTCGGCGCCGCGGCCCTGCACTCGCCCCGGACCGCGATCACGGACTTCGTGGCCGTGTGCGCCCGGCTCGCCCGGGACGTGGAAGCGGCCGGCGGACAGGTGCTGCTCGGTGCGCGGGTGACCGGCGTCCGGCGCGAGGGGCCCCGCGTCGTCGTCTCCTGCGGGGACGCCCGCCACCCGGTGGACCGCCTCGTGGTGTGCGGTGGCTTGCAGTCCGACCGCCTGGCCGGGCTGGTCGGCGGCGCGCGGGGCCCGGTGATCGTCCCGTTCCGCGGCGAGTACATGACGGTCCGCCCGGCCAAGCGCGACCTGGTGCGCGGCATGGTCTACCCGGTGCCCGACCCGCGCTACCCGTTCCTGGGCGTGCACTTCACCCGCACCGTGGCCGGCGAGCTGGAGGTCGGTCCCAACGCCGTCCTCGCCCTGGACCGGGGCGCCTACCGACGGCTCGCGATGAGCCCGCGGGACACGGCAGCCGTGCTGGGGTGGCCCGGCTTCTGGCGGATGGCGGCCCGGCACTGGCGCACCGGCGTGCGGGAGATGTACGGCTCCGCCGTGGCGTCCGCCTACCTGCGGACCGCGCAGCGGTACGTCCCCGCGATCGGCAGCGCCGACGTCGTGCGGGGGCGGACCGGCCTGCGCGCCCAGGCCGTCGAGCGCGACGGTTCCCTCGTGGACGACTTCGTCATCGAGACGTCCGACGGCGTCACGAGCGTGCGTAACGCACCGTCGCCCGCCGCGACCTCGAGCCTGGCGATCGCGGAGCACGTGGTCGACCGCATGTATCTCTGACCGGAGGCTTGAGCCTGGCTCCCGCCGCCCCGTCGCCGTGCAGATCCGCCCCCGACACGGCAAGGTGGCGCCATGTCACGGGCTGTGGACGACCCCGCGCCGGGTCCTGCCGTGGACGGGGCCGGTGCGTCGCGCACGAGTGCGGCACGTCGCCGTCTCGTCGTCGCGGCGCTCGTCGGGGTCGCGCCGGTCGTGGTCCTGGCGATCGTCGCCCCGGCCACGGTGATGCCCTGGTTCCTGGGGATGCTGCCGGCCCTCGTGGCGGGCATCGCCTCCCTGCGGCGTGCCGCGGTGGTCGCCACCCTGACGGGGACGCTCGCGCTGGTGGCGCCGCTGGCCGGGTCGCAGGTGTGGTCGGCGACGGTCCTCATGTCCGTGGTCGCTGCGGGCCTCGGGCTGGCGGCGGGTCGGGGATGGTCGTCCGGTGGGGCGCCGGCAGCCGCGACGCTGGCCGCGCTGACCGTCGCGCCCCCCGCCCTCACGACGGCAGACCCTCGCACCCTGGAGGGCGCGCTGCCGATCGCCGCGCTGGTCCTCGCCGGCGGGCTGTGGACGGTGGCGACGACCACGGTCCTGACCCGCTCCGTGGAGCGGCGTCCGCGGGCGCCGATGAGCGGGCCGGAGACCGCCTGGTACACCGCCGCGCTCGTGGGCTTCACCGCCGTGGGGACCTGGTGGGCCATGACGTACTTCCCCGGCACCCACTCCTGGTGGCTGCTGCTGACCTTCTACATGGTGATGGTGCCGCGCACGGCAGACATCACGGCGCGCGCTCTCGCCCGCGCCGCGGGCACGGTGCTCGGCGGGCTGGTGATCGTGACGCTGGTCGCCCTGGACGCGTCCGGGGAGGCGCTGACGGTCGCCGTCGTCGCCGGTGCCGTCGGGGGCGTCGTGGCCTATCTGGTGGCGCCGTACTGGGTCTACACCGCCTTTCTCACGCTCACCGTGGTCGGCCTCTCGGCCGGCGGGGCGCCGGTGGCGGGGGCGGAGGCGCGGGTGGGACTCACCCTCGTCGGTGCGGGGTCGGCCGCGGGCATCCTGCTGCTCGTCCGCGCCGTCGGGTCCCGGGCACGGCGCACGGGAGACAGGTCCCCGGGCTGACCGGCGCTGATAATCTCCGGGTGTGATGAGCCATGCGTGAGTCGACGGTGACGATCCACGACGTCGCACGGCACGCGGGCGTCTCGGCCGCGACGGTCTCGAACTTCTTCAACTGGCCGGACAAGCTGTCGGAGCGGATGAAGGCCCGCGTCGACGACGCCGTCACCCAGCTCGGGTTCGTGCCCAACATGCCTGCGCGCCAGCTGCGCCGGCAGCGCAGCGGGATCGTCGGCCTGAGCGTCGTCAACGCCTCCAACCCCTTCTTCGCGGGGATCGCGACGGCGGTGGAGCAGGTCGCGGAGGAGGCCGGCCTCTCCGTGGTGGTGGGCTCCTCCCACGAGTCGGCGGACCGCCAGGAGAAGTTCCTGACCCTGTTCGAGCAGCTCCGGTTCGACGGCGTGGTGGTGGCGCCGTCGGACGACGAGCTGGAACCGCTGCGACAGCGCCGCGACCGCGGCACCCCGGTGGTGCTGGTGGACCACGAGGACCCGGACGGACGGTTGTCCTCGGTGTCCCTGGACCACCGAGAGGGCGGGCGGATCGCCGCCGAGCACCTGGTCACGGCCGGGCGCACGCGGCTGCTGTTCGCGGGCGGGCCGGAGGGCGTGCGCCAGGTCGCCCGCCGCCTCGAGGGCTGCCGCGAGGTGGTCACCGGCATCGCGGGCACCCATCTCGAGGTCGCCCGGTCGGCGGACCTCGACCTCACCGACGGTGAGGAGATGGGCCGGTGGATCGCAGGGCTCGAGCCGGCGGAGCGCCCGGACGCGGTGTTCGCCGGCAACGACCTGCACGCCATCGGCCTGGTGAACGCCCTGGTCGGCGGCGGGGTGCGCGTGCCCGACGACGTCGCGGTGGTCGGCTACGACGACATCCCGTTCGCTGCGCGCGCGGCCGTCCCGCTGACGACGGTGCGGCAGCCGATCGCCGCGATGGGCCGGGCCGCGGCGCGGTTGCTGCTCGACGAGATCGCCGAGCCCGGCCGCGAGCCCCGCGACGTCGTCTTCCCGCCGGAGCTGGTGGTCCGCGGCTCGGCGCCCTGAGTCTGCGGCCCCGCTGCGGCGCCACCCTTCGCTGCGCCGCCGCCTCGCGGGTGTCTTCTCACGCGTGGGTGGGGTGCTCGTGGTCCGGGTGCGTGTCCGGCTCCACCTGGAACGTCGTGTGCTCCACGCCGAAGTGGTCGCGGACGCAGTCCTGCAGCTCGTCGAGGATGCGCCCGGCGTGCCCGTCGCGGAAGCACCCCGTGTCCACCACCACGTGCGCCGAGAGCTGGGGCAGCCCCGTCGCGATGAGGGAGGCGTGCACGTCGTGGATCTCGCGGACGTGGTCGACCCGCAGCAGGTGGGTCCGCACCTCGTCGAGGTCGAGCCCCGCCGGGGTGGACTCCAGCAGCACGGCCCCGGTCTCGCGCAGCAGGCGCACGGCGCGCGGCACGATGAGCGCACCGATCACGAGCGCCGCCACGGTGTCGGCGTACAGCCAGCCGGTCGTGGTGATGACGACGGCGGCGACGATGACCGCCAGCGAGCCGAGGGCGTCGTTGAGCACCTCCAGGAACGCGGCCCGCAGGTTGAGGTTGGCGTTGCGGCGCGAGGCCAGCACGGCGAGCGCCGCGACGTTGCCGAGCAGCCCGATCACACCGAAGACCACGAGCTCGTCGCCGGGGATCTCGGGCGGGTCCTGCAGCCGCTGCACCGCCTCGACGAGCACGAAGACGCCGACGGCGAGCAGCACCGCCGCCTGCGCGAGGGCCGCCAGCGCCTCCGCACGCCGGTAGCCCCAGGTGCGCCGCGGCGTCGGCGGGCGCAGGGCGACGTGCGCGGCGAAGAGCGCGATGCCCAGCCCGCCCGCGTCGACGAGCAGGTGCGCCGTGTCGACGAGCAGCGCCAGGCTGCCGGTCAGGACGGCGCCGACGACCTGGGCGACGACGATCGCGGCGGTGATGCCGAACGCGACGGCGAGCCGGCCGCGGTGGCCGCCCTCGGGTGGCGCGTGGCTGTGACCCGCGTGCCCCATCAGTCGTGGTCCTCGACGAGCTCGCCCTCCCAGGCCTCCAGGCCCTCGTGCACCGCGAACGCGGCCACGACGAACCCGGCGAGCGGGTCGAACCAGGCCTGACCCGTCCACCAGAACGCGAGCAGGCCGGCCAGCGTCGCCACCGACAGCCAGACGCAGACGCGGGTCTCGGCGGCGTCCGCGAGCACGAGCGGATCGCCGAGCGCCCGGCCGACGCGGTACTTGGCGGCAGCCAGCACCGGCATGATCACGAGCGAGGCGACGAGCACGCCGAGCGCGAGCGGCGAGGTCTCCGGCACGGCCCCGGTGACGAGCGCGCGGATGCCCTCGGCGGTGACCCAGGCCGCGAGCAGGAAGAACGTGGCGGCGACGGCGCGCAGCGTGCGGTGCTCGCGGCGGAGCTCGGCCGGGTCGGGCTCGCTCGGGTCGGGCTCGCCGGCCCCGGCGGAGTCCCGCCCGGCAGCGCCGCGCCGGAGCCGCGCGGCCAGCCGCATCGCGACGAGCACGGCGGCGGCGGTCTCGATCCCGGAGTCGATGCCGAACCCGATGACGGAGACCAGACCGGTCGCGACGCCGGCGCCGATCGCGACGACGCCCTCGACCACGTTGTAGGCGATGGTCAGACGTGCCAGGCGCAGGCCGCGCCGGGTGAGGGCCGTCGTCGTCGGCGTGGCGGTGGCGCTCATGCCGCGGTCTCGCGCTCCTCGTGCGACGGCGCCCCGCTCGCACAGGTGCAGTCCGGCCCGCAGCAGTCGGGGTCGACGGCGAGGGTGAGGCGCAGGAGGTCGCCGAGCGCGTGGGCGAGGGCCGGGTCGCACAGCCGGTACTCGGTCCGGCGGCCGTCGCGCCGGGTGGTGACGAGCCCGCAGCCGCGCAGGCAGGCGAGCTGGTTGGACATCACCTGACGCGACACGCCGAGCCCGTCGGCGAGGTCGGCGGGGTAGCCCGGTCCGTCACGGAGCGCGAGGAGGATGCGCGTCCGGGTCGGGTCGCCGAGCGCGTGCCCGAGGCGGGCGAGCGCAGCGGTGTGGGTCAGCGTCACGGTCTCCATGAGGACGACAGTACAGCCACTCATGTATTCAGGGAAGCGTGTACCGCACAGCTATCGAGCGAGCACCTCGGCCAGCCAGTCGATCGTGGGCGCCAGGAGCTCGGCGTCGAACCGCGGGTCGGAGTGCTCCGCGCCCTCCAGCCACGTCACCCACGGCTCGACCCCGCGGGCGCGCAGCGCGTCGACGAGCAGGTGCGACTGCCCGGGCGCGACGGTGCAGTCGGCCGTGCCGTGCGCGATCGCCACCGCAGGCAACGGCGGGGCGCCGTCGTCACCTCCGGCACCGCCGTCGCCGTCGCCGTCGCCGTCGCCGTCGCCGTCGCCGTCGCCGTCCGCGGCGAGGTGCGGCAGCGGACCGGCGAGCGCGGCGAGGTCGGGCGCGGTGCGCACGGGCGAGCCCACGTAGCGCGACTCGGGCGAGTCGTCGGCGGAGTGCGACGACGGGGCGCAGCCGATCTGGGCCGCCTGGTCGTCCATCGCCAGGAAGTCGGTCGGGCCGAACCAGTCGACCACCGCGGCGATCGGCGCCGTCGGCCCGGGCGCGTCCGGAGCGGCCGGGGCGTCCCAGGGTGCGAGGCGTCCGGAGAGCGCCCCGACGACGCAGGCGATGTTCGCCCCGGCGGACTCGCCCCAGAGCACGATCCGGTCCGGGTCGATCCGCGCCTCGGCAGCGTGCCGCCGCAGGTGGCCGACGGCGGCACGGGTGTCGTCGACGGCGGCCGGGAACGGCGCCTCGCCGGACATCCGGTAGTCGATGCTCGCGACGGCGAACCCGGCGGCGAGCAGCGCCGCGACCTTGGGGGCCACCATCTCGCGCGAGCCGTAGTACCAGCCGCCACCGTGCACGAACACGACCACCGGTGCGGGCCCGGTGGGCGCGTCGGGCAGCCACAGGTCGAGCCGCTGGCTGGGGGAGTCGGCGGCGTAGGCGACGTCGGCGACGGTGGGCGGTGGAGCGTCGATGGTCACGGCCCGACGCTACCGTGACGCTGCAGGTGGTGGCGCAGCTCCCGGCGGGCGCGGTGCAGGCGCGACTTGACGGTGCCGACAGGGACCCGCAGCGCCGCGGCGACCTCGGCCTCGGGCAGGTCGTCGACCAGGGCGAGGTGCGCCACCTGGCTCTCGACAGGGCCGAGGCGGGCCAGCGCGTCGACGAGCGCCAGCCGGTCCGCGACCCCTGGTGCGTGGTCGGGCACCACGTGCACGTCAGCCGAGGCGGTGGACGCGGCGTGCACGACGAGGCGGTCCTGACGCAGGCAGCGGCGCCGCTCGTTCGCGCAGAGCCGGCTCGCGACGCCCCGGAGCCAGGGCCACACGGTGGTCTCGACCCGCACGCTCGCGCGCCGTCGCCACAGGATGGCGAAGACGTCGGCGGCGACACCGCCGGGGTCTGCCCGCGCGACGCCCCGCAGACGGGCAGCAGCGGTGCGCAGGACCCGCTCGTGGTAGCGGCGGAAGAGCAGGGAGAAGGCGTGCTGGTCGTCGGCGCGCACCCGTGCCCAGAGCTCGGGGTCCGTCGCGTCGGGGCGCATGGCGGGCCTCCTGCGGGGATGTCGCGGCGGCCGCCCGGTGCGGCGCGCACACCCAGCGTGCAGCGCTCGGCGCCGGACCGCAAGGGTCTCGCTGACCTTCCGGTAGGTCAGTCAGTCCGACGCGGCGGGCTCACCGCGCCCGGACGCCGTCGAGCAGGGTGCGCCAGAGGTCGTCGAGCCGGTCGACCGGGTCGACCGGGTCGGCCACGCGCCGCGCGAGCTCCTGCATGCCCAGGAACGTGGCGACGAGCTGCCAGGCGAGGGCGTCGACGTCGATCCCGGCGCGGACCTCGCCCGCCCCGACCGCACGGTCGAGGCAGCGGCGGACCACGGCGATCCAGCTCGTGAAGGGGTCCGGGAGCTCGGTCTCCGGGCCCTGGCGGGTCAGCCGGACGGCCGCCCGCAGCACGACGTCGTCGCGGAACCGGCCCACCACCTCCACGGAGAGCTGCTGCAGGGCGTCCAGGCCGGTCAAGCCGTCCTCGTCGAGCGACCGCAGGATGGGCTCCCAGACGTCGGCGCCGGCACGTGCCACCTCGGCGGCCAGCTCCGCCTTCGACGCGAAGTGGAAGTAGACCGATCCCTTGGTGAGCCGCAAGCGGTCGGCAATGCGAGCGACAGAGGTCGCGGAATAGCCGTGGGCGTCGAACTCCTCCGCGGCGGTCTGCAAGATCGCCGCGCGGGTCGCTGCCTTCTGTCGTTGTCGTGATGTTGCGGCCACCGATATTTCCTTCGCTGCCGGCCGGTGCGGGGACGCCTGGAATGGCGGCGTTCCTCCCCGGACCGTAGCGCGATCGGAATGGTCGCTCCTCGTGGCGCGCGGGACGATTTCGCGGAACGCCCGGCCGCCGGTCCCGCATTGTCGGACCTACCGGGGTGAATGGGCAGAATTCACTGACCCAACAGAAGGTCAGTCAATCACCGAGGTGGATCTCGCCGCGGGCCGCGACCAGGCGGTCCTGCAGGACGGAGACCTCGACGGTGTCGCCGTCGGCCGTGGCATAGACCTCCGGACGCGGTGTGTACTCGACGAACCGGTCGATCGCCATCGAGGCCCCGACCGCCGTCCGCCCCGGGCGCAGCAGCGCGGCCGCCCGCAGCGCCGCCGCGACCAGCGTGTGGCCCGACACCCGGTCCAGGGTGGGGTCCACCTGCGCCGGGTCGTCCGAGTCCCAGCCGATCCGGCCGAGCAGGCGGTCCCCGCGCTGCTGCAGCACGTCGAGCGGCGACGCGTCGTGGCGGACCGGCGCGGATCCCGGCGCGGGGGCCTCGCCCCGCACCACGGGGTAGGTCTCGGGGTCGATGCACTGCACGGCACCGCTGCCGTGGGCGATCTCCCGGGAGCCCACGCGCAGCGTGAGGGAGGCCTCGAAGGCGCCGGTCGCGCCGCGTCGCCGACGCCGAGCGTGCACCTGGGCGAACGCGGTGGCCGCGAGCGCCCCGGTGTCCGGGAGCCGCGGTGGCCGGCCGCTCCACCGGAACGCGACCCGGCGCATGCTCAGGTGGTGGTCCGGCGGCACCTCGAGGCCCTGCCGCGCCAGGACCACGCCGACCTGCCGCACCACCTCGAGGCCCGTGAGGAACGGGGCGGTGACGCCGGGCGGTGGTCCCGGTCTCGCCAGGATCCGCACCGGCAGGTGCCACCTGTCTGTGCCGGCCGCCGTCGGGCCCCCCACCTGGATGCCGCCGGCCGCCGTCGCGCCACCCTCCGGCGCGCTCACGGTGCGACCTCTCGCCAGTTCCCCATGCTCACGGATGTCCGGCCGGCGCGGATCGGTTCGCGCCGGCCGGCCGCCGGGCCGTGCGCCGGCCGGACGCTCAGGCCGGGACGGTCGTGCGCGTCGCGGCGTCCAGCAGGGTCTCGGCCGCCGCCCGCGCGTGCCGGGCCGCGTCCGCGTCGCCCGAGACGGCGGCCACCGTCTGCGCGCCCTCGGCGAGGAGGACGATCTGCGGTGCCAGCCAGGCCGGGGCGCCGGCGTCGGCCACCAGGCGGGCGACGTGCTCGCCGAACGCCGTCTTCTGCTCGCGGACGACGGCGGACGCCGCGGCCGAGCCGGGGCCCATCTCGCCGTAGGTGTTGATGAAGGCGCAGCCGCGGAAGGTGGGCTCGCGGAACCAGTCGTCGAGGAAGTCGAAGATCGCGAGGAGCTGCTCGCGGGCCGTGGCCGCCGGATCGGTCACGGAGGCGATGCCCGCGTCCCACGTCGTGCGGCGCTGCTCGAGGACGGCGACGAGCAGGTCCTCCTTGGAGGCGAACATCGCGTAGATGCGCTTGAGCGGGACCCCCGCCGCCGCGCGCACGGCGTCCATGCCCACGGCCCGGACCCCACGGGCGTAGAACAGCTCGTCCGCCGCGGTCACCACGCGCTCGCGCGCCGTTCGCTCGTCGGTCATGTCAACGCCTCCCACAGTTCGCTCCGCACCACTTGCGCGGAGAACGATCGTTCTCTACTGTAGCGGACAGCGGGAGAACGACCGTTCTCCCACCGTCGAAAGGTTCGGACCATGGGCTACGTCAACGTCGGCCGCGAGAACACCACCGACATCGAGATCTACTACGAGGACCACGGCAGCGGGCAGCCCGTCGTCCTGATCCACGGCTACCCGCTCGACGGCAACAGCTGGGAGCTGCAGGCCCGTGAGCTCCTCGACGCGGGGTACCGCGTCATCACCTACGACCGCCGCGGCTTCGGCAGGTCCAGCAAGGTCGGCACCGGCTACGACTACGACACCTTCGCCGCGGACCTGGACGCCGTCCTCGAGACCCTCGACCTGCGTGACGTCATCCTCGTCGGCTTCTCCATGGGCACCGGCGAGCTGGCCCGCTACGTGCGCAACCACGGGCACGAGCGCGTCGCCAAGCTCGCGTTCCTCGCCTCGCTCGAGCCGTTCCTCGTCGCGGCCGACGACAACCCCGACGGTGTCCCGCAGTCCGTGTTCGACGGCATCGCCACCGCCGCCCGCGAGGACCGGTACGCCTGGTTCACGCAGTTCTACCAGGACTTCTACAACCTCGACGAGACGCTCGGGTCGCGCATCAGCCAGGAGGTCGTCACGGCCAGCTGGAACACCGCGACGGGCAGCGCGCCCGTCGCCGCCTACGCCGTCGTCCCGGCGTGGATCGAGGACTTCCGTGAGGACGTGCGGTCGGTCCGCGCCGCGGGCAAGCCGTCGCTGATCCTGCACGGGACGGCCGACAAGATCCTGCCGATCGACGCGACGGGACGGCCGTTCCACGAGGCCTTCCCGGAGGCCGAGTACGTCGAGGTCGACGGTGCGCCCCACGGGCTGCTGTGGACCCACGCCGCCGAGGTGAACGAGGCGCTGCTCCGCTTCGTCCGGGCCTGAGGCACCGGTGCGCCCCGGGACGCTCAGGTCCCGGGGCGCACCAGCCCCGTCTCGTACGCGAGCACCACCAGCGCGGCCCGGTCGCGGGCGTCGAGCTTGGTCAGCAACCGGCTCACGTAGGTCCGCGCCGTGGCCGGCGACAGGAACAGCTCCGCAGCGATCTCGGCGTTCGTCAGCCCCCGCCCGACGGCGCCGAGCACCTCGCGCTCGCGCCCCGTCAGGGCGTCGAGCGCTCCGCCGTCCGACGGCGGTGCCCCGACCGCGACCGCCCGCAGGACGCTCGCCGTCACCGCCGGCGAGAGCAGCGAGTCACCGGCGTGCACCGTCCGCACCGCGGCACGCAGGTCCGACGGCGTCACGTCCTTGAGCAGGTAGCCGGCGGCCCCGGCGCGGATCGCCGCGAACACGTGGTCGTCCTCGTCGAAGGTGGTCAGCACGAGGACCCGCACGTCCCGCAGCGCCGGGTCGGCCACGATCTCGCGGGTGGCCTCGATGCCGTCCACGTGCGGCATGCGGACGTCCATGAGCACCACGTCCGGGCGCTCCCCACGCACGAGGGCGAGCCCGGCGCGACCGTCCGCCGCCTCGCCGACCACCTCGATGTCGCCGTCGCGCTCCGCGAGCGGGCGCAGCCCGGCGCGCACGAGCTCCTGGTCGTCGACGAGCACGATGCGGATCACGTATCCAGTGTGGCGGACGCCTCCTTGAGCCTGTCCCAGGAACACCGTGTCCACTGGTCGGGCAGCGCCGACCAACCAGTTCAGGGAGTTCCCTCGCATGTCGATCGATCACGATGACCGCTCGAAGCCGACCTCGACCGGTCTCGCGTCACCTGCTCGACCAGGCTGGCCCGAGATCATCGTCGGCACGCTCGCCGCGGTCGTCGCCCTGCTGGCGATCCGGCTGTTCGGCCTCCTCGGCATCGACGAGGACCCGGTGGTCCACGGACTGGTCCTGACCGCGTGGTCGGGAGTCGCCGGCCTGGTCGGCTTCACGGTCGCGGCCCTCGTCCGGATCCGGTCCTGGGGTGCCTTCAGCGTGCGTCGCACCAGCGGGCGCTGGGTGCTGCTCGGCGTGGCGGCCGGCGTCGCCGCGCTCGTGCTCAAGGGCCTGGTCAACACCGGGATCATCGCGGTGACCGGGTTCAGCGCCGACCCGCAGGGCGACTACTACGACGCGGCCGGCGGCGGTGTGCTGCCCCTGATCCTGACCTTCGTCTTCCTGACCGTGCTCACCCCCGTCGGCGAGGAGTTCTTCTTCCGCGGCGTCGTGACCAACGCACTGCTGCGCTACGGGCCGGTCGTCGGCGTCCTGTCCAGCTCGGTCTTCTTCGCCCTCGTCCACGGCATCAACATCGCGCTGCCCTCGGCGTTCGTGGTGGGCGTCATCGCCGCCGAGGTCATGCGCCGTAGCGGGTCCATCTGGCCCGCGGTGATCGTCCACGCGGTCAACAACGCCGCACTGCCCCTGCTCGTGCTGCTCACCGGGACCTCCGGCCCCGCCGTGTGAGGCTGTCAGGACGGTGGACCTACCGCGACGCACCTGGACGGGCAGCGGCCTAGCCCTCCAGGCGGGCGGGGAGCTCTGCCAGCACCCGGAACCCGCCCGTCGGCGTGTCACCGGCGCTGAAGGTACCGCCGAGGAGCGCCGCCCGCTCGGCCATCCCGGCGATCCCGGCGCCGGTGCCCCGGCCGGCCCCGGCCGCCGCGCCCGAGCCCGTGCCGTCGTCGGACACCGTGATCCGCAGGCGCCCGTCGGTGACGACGAGCCGCACGTGCGCCGACCGCGCCCCGGAGTGCCGCAGCACGTTCGTCAGCGCCTCCTGCACGATCCGGTAGGCGGCGGCGTCCACGGTGGCGTCGATCGAACCGGCGGGGACCTCGACGCGCGTCGACACGGCCAGGCCGCTCGCCCGCGCCGGCTCCACGAGCGCGGCCAGCCCCGCGGGCCCGGTCGCCGCGGGCAGGACGTCCCGGTGGTGGGTGCCCGGCCGTTCGTCGCGCTCGCCGCCGGGCCCACCGCCCGGCCGCAGCGGTCGCCGCAGCACCTTCACCGTGGCGCGCAGCTCGTGCAGGGTGCCCGACGTCGCGTCGCGGACGTGCCGCAACGCCGTCCGGGCGGCGTCGTCGTCGCGACCGACGGCCTCGGTCGCGACGCTGGTGTGCAGGGCGACGACGGAGAGGTTGTGCCCCACGACGTCGTGCAGGTCGCGGGCGATGCGCATGCGCTCGGCCTGGAGCCGTTGGTCGGCGGCGCGGGCCTGCTCGGCCGCCGTCAGGGCGCGCACCACCTCGGTGTGGCCGCGCGCGACCCGCGCCAGCCGCACCGCCACCCCGAGCGCGACCGCCGCAGCCACCAGCGCGATGTTGGTGACCAGGTCGTAGACCGTCAGGTCGGCGGACGGGTCGGCCTCGTCCGTCACACGGAAGAACGTGGCCACCACGATGAGGACGGCCCCGGCCCCGACGGCCCAGCGCGTGCGGTCGCGCTCCGCCGCCGCGTAGAGGGCGGCCACGGCGGGCAGCGCCATCCCGATCGGGGCGAAGCCGAGCGCGTAGTACGCGAAGATCGCCAGCACCGTCGCCACGAGCATCACCACGGGTGCACGACGGCGCAGCAGCACCAGCGCCCCGAACCCGGCGGCGAAGAGGTACGCGCCCGGCCCGTGGGGGTCGAGCCCGCCGACGGCCGTCCCGGAGCCTTCCGTCCCGGCGGCGTCGGCCGCCACCACGACCGCGAGGACGAGGGCCATCGCGAGCGCGAGGACGACGTCGGTCACCCAGGGCGACGGCGTCGCGGCGTGGGCACCGGCGTCGTCGTCGACGGCAGGGGCGGTCCTGGGCACGAGCCCCAGCGTAGGGCTGCGTCGTGCGCCTCGCCCTTCCCGCCGGGGGTCTCTCGGGGTCGGTCGGGGTGAGATGTCGCCCCGGGGCGACACCAGGTGACGCTCCGGGGCCGATGTGGCCGGCCGGGGGCACCGGGGAGCGTGGGAGCCATGACAGCACAGCATCCTTCTCAGCACTCTCCTCGGCCGGCGTCGCACCAGTCGGCCGGTGTCCGATGGCCCCTCGTGGCCGGCCTCGCCGCGATGGCGCTCCTGTGGCCGCTGACCGGGCTCACCGGCGTCGGCGGCGGCGGTCCCGGCCGGGCGTTCGCGATCATCGGCATCACCGCCGTCGTGTGGGTCGGCGTGGTCGGGTTCGGCCGCGTCCCCCGCCCGGTGCTGACGCTGACCCTCACCGGGGTGGCCTTCGGCATCGTCGCGACCGTGACGTCGATGTTCCTCGGCGACCCCGGCCTGCTCGGCGACGGCGCCGCGCCGTGGATGGTGGTCCCGGCGCTCGCGATGGACGCCTTCTGGGGGTTCGTCGCCGGCTTGCTGGCGCTCGCTGTCCAGCGCGGGCTGGCCGGGACGGACCGATGACCGCCCGTCGCTGTGGGTGCACGACACGCCGTGACGTCGCCCGGGGCCACGGCGCGTCGTGCACCCACAACGTCGGGGCGGGGGCGCGGAACCGCGCCGTCGTCGCCGGCGTCGCGACCGTGGTGCTGCTCACCGCGGCGTGCGGGGCGCTGCCCGGCTCGGTGACGTCCGTGGACGCCGTCACGTTCGACCAGGAGCTGGCGATCCCGCCGCTCGCGGAGTCCGAGGTGGTCGACGGCGTGCGCACCTTCTCCCTGACGGCGCAGGAGGGCACGACGTCGTTCGCGCCGGCCACGGAGCCCGGCACCCAGACCGAGACATGGGGGTTCGACGGGGCGCATCTCGGCCCGACGCTCCGCGCCGAGCGTGGCGAGCGCGTCGCCGTCGACGTCGCCAACGACCTGGACGAGGCCACCAGCGTGCACTGGCACGGCATGCACCTGCCGCCCGCGATGGACGGCGGACCGCACCAGGAGATCGAGCCCGGCGGCACCTGGCGCCCGACGTGGGAGGTCGACCAGCCCGCCGCCACGCTCTGGTACCACCCGCACCCGCACGGCGAGACCGAGGAGCACGTCTACCGCGGGCTGGCCGGGATGTTCATCCTCGACGACGACGCGACCCGCGCCGCCGACCTGCCGTCCGGGTACGGCGTCGACGACGTCCCGGTGATCGTCCAGGACAAGGTGTTCGACGACGCAGGGCAGCTCGACCTGACCGACGACGGCGGGGAGCCCGGGACGCTCGGTGGCGTGGTCATGGCGAACGGCACCGTGGGCGCCTACCACGAGGTGACCACCGAGCGCGTGCGCCTGCGCTTGCTCAACGGGTCGACGGCGCGGACCTACACCTTCGGGTTCCCCGACCGGTCGTTCGACCTCGTGGCGAGCGACGGTGGCCTGCTCGAGGCGCCGCTGGAGCTCGACCAGGTGCGGCTCGCACCCGGCGAGCGGGCCGAGATCGTCGTGACCATGGCGGCGGGGGAGACGACGCGCCTGGCCTCCACCGAGACGGACCTCGGGAGCGTGGCCGTGCCGTTCGCGATGGGTGGCGACGACGCGTTCGACGTCCTCGAGCTCCGGGCGGCCGACGAGCTGACGCCGTCGCCGGAGCCCGCGTGGGAGCCGTCGCAGCACGCGGACGGCGACGCCCTCGACGCGGCCGACGCGACGGTGACCCGCACCTTCGAGCTCGACGAGCGCCGGATCAACGGTGAGCGGATGGACCCCGGACGCATCGACGAGGTCGCGACCGTCGGCGACACCGAGATCTGGGAGGTCCGCAGCACCGTCCCGATGCCGCACAGCTTCCACGTCCACGACGTGCAGTTCCGCGTGCTGTCGATCGACGGCGGGCCGCCGCCGGAGGAGCTGGCCGGCCGGAAGGACACCGTCTACCTGGAGCCGCGGCGCACGTACCGGCTCCTCATGCGCTTCGAGGACTACACCGATGGCACGGTGCCGTACATGTACCACTGCCACATGCTGCGGCACGAGGACGAGGGCATGATGGGCCAGTTCGTGGTGGTCGAACCGGGCTCCGACGCCACGCCCGGGCCGCTCCAGGGCGCCGCCGGCCACGCCACCCACTGACCCTTCCCACCTCGCCTTTCGCTGTGGGTGCACGACACGCCGCTGCCCCGAGCGTCGGGGCGGCG